>JAUIAA010000081.1 GCA_030425715.1 Bacteroidia bacterium
TCAGCAACACTTAGTTGGCAAAAATGGTGCTTTAACCAAATTAATTGAACAAGGGTTAGTTCCTTCTATAATTTTATGGGGACCTCCAGGTATAGGTAAAACCACCTTAGCAAATATTATTGCTAAAGATTCTGGTAGGCCATTTTATACCTTAAGTGCCATAAATTCTGGGGTAAAAGATGTTAGAGAAGTAATAGAAAAAGCTAAATCGAGTGGTGGACTTTTTACCACTAAAAACCCTATTTTATTTATTGATGAAATCCATAGGTTCTCTAAATCGCAGCAAGATTCGTTATTAGGAGCTGTTGAAAAAGGATGGGTTACTTTGATAGGGGCAACTACTGAAAACCCTAGTTTTGAAGTAATTCCTGCACTTTTATCACGCTGTCAAGTTTATATTTTGAATGCCTTTGATAAATCGGATTTGATTGCGCTTTTACATAGAGCGATGAAAGAGGATGAAATTATTGCAAAAAAGAAGGCTGTTTTAAAGGAAACAGATGCACTAATACAACTATCGGGAGGCGATGCTAGAAAATTATTAAATATTTTTGAGTTAATTGTAGGCTCTGAACCAGAAAATATAGAAGTTACCAACGACTTGGTATTAAAAAAAGTACAAAAAAATACGGTACATTACGATAAGACTGGCGAACAACATTACGATATCATTTCTGCATTTATCAAATCTATCCGCGGAAGCGATCCTAATGCTGCCGTTTATTGGCTAGCAAGAATGGTTGAAGGTGGAGAGGATGTTAAATTTATTGCAAGAAGACTCTTGATTTTGGCTTCGGAAGATATTGGAAATGCGAACCCTACGGCATTAATTATGGCAAATAATACTTTTCAAGCAGTTTCTGTTATTGGTAATCCAGAATCGAGAATTATATTAAGCCAATGTGCTGTTTATTTGGCAAATTCAGCTAAAAGTAACTCCTCGTATCTGGCCATAAAGGAAGCACAACAAATTGTAAAACAAACGGGAAACTTATCTGTTCCATTGCATTTGCGAAATGCTCCCACCAAGTTGATGAAAGAATTAGATTATGGAAAAAATTACCAATACGCACATAACCATGAAAATAATTTTGTGGAACAAGAATTTTTACCAGAAGAAATAAAAAATACTACTTTTTATCAACCTGGAAATAACCAAAGAGAAAACAGTTTTAGAGAGCTGTTAAAAAAACGATGGACTGGTAAGTACAATTACTAATTTTCTAACTTATAGGTTTTTACTTCAATTTTACCTTCGTTTTCAATATCTACTTTTAAATCTCCATTATCATCAAAATAACCAGATGTTTGCATCATCTTACCATGAGCATTTTTCCAGCTTATTCTATACACTTTTGGTAAGGATGTTTTGGTAAATGTGGCAATTTGCTCTCCTTTTTTATAAATATTTGATTTACTTTGGTTTACAATTGCAATTTTCTTACCATTTTGCTCCATGATAAAGAATGAAATATTTTCATTTTTATAAGACTTTATCAAGTTTGTTAATTCTTCTGTAGATTCAGCTGTTGTTTCTTTTGCTTTAGGTTTTATTTCTTGGCTAACCACAACTGGTGCCGCAACAGCCGCAGCTGGGACTTTATTGTTAGCTATATTGGCGTTTGTTTCCTCAACTTTTGCAGAATTCGTAGTGGGTGAAGGCTCGGTTGATACTTGTTCAACTGGCAAAGCTTTTGCAGTATTTGCTATTGCTGAGGTATTGTCATACTTATAATTTAGTGCCTCTATAGAGGTAAAAGCATCTCTTAAAGATTCATGATAAGCGGTTTTGTAATCTTTTGATCTACTTCTTCCTTCTTTACTCTCAAAAACTACTTTATCGTGACAATCTCTTAGTACCACTTGTAATTTTGTAACAAATAGACCAGAATTATCTATAATATCCGTTTTTAAAGCAACACATGGGTTTTGTTCTAAATCACTAGGCATTTTATCCTTTTTATCTATAGAGGTAAATCCATATTTTTCAAATAAAAAATCTGTAAGTGAATTGACTTGGTATTTATCAATATCAGATAGAAATTCAAATTTATCAGGTACAATTACATATTTATACTTGTTTAAATTCGTTTCTTGCCCTAAAACTTTAGTTGTAATCAAAAGAATTACAAGGTAAAAAAATAGTTTTTTCATCATTTAAATATAAAATTCATACCCATTTGAATGGATTGGTAGTTGCTTTGTTTTATTTGAAACAAATCTAGCAAATTATCGGCAGACAAAAAGAGGTTAAACCTTCGAATATTTGTGGAAACCCCTAAGCCAATATTTTTTTTTGAAAATTCATCTATGGTATAGGTAACTTTTGTATTCAAATTTTTGGTAATTTCTCTAGAATAAAACCCAGTTACCGCCCACACCATTTTATTTGGACGAAAAGCAGTATAGGTTTGGATACCTATCTCGCTGGTAAGTACTTCTTGGTAGTCTTCAGGTTCACACCATAAATTTCTAAATACCGACTTTGTTTTACCTCCATGGTATATTTTATAAGCCAACGATGCATTCACTTTTGGTGATCGAAAAGTAGAATAACTGGTTCTTAATGTATCAATAGGAATCATACTGGCATTGTAATATCTATCTAAAGTACTTTCCCAATAATCGAATTCATCTCCTGGTGTAGGTTCAAAATAATCTGCATCGGGTAAAACAAAGTCTTCTTTTACTTGATATGTTTTAATATTTTCTTGGTAATTGATATAATCTAAATCTAATACGCTAGCCGTTAAAGTTACTTCATTATTAAAATGATAGGTTAACCCTAGATCTAAACCAACTCCAAAATTTTCTTGGCCAAAAAATAAACTTGGAAAAACACTGGATGGATTATCACTGTCAAAAATTCGATAACCTTGACTGTTCCAAATACCCGCAGCATTTACCTTAGAGTTCATTTGTTCAAAAACGTGGTTGTAAATCAAATTATTATTCTCTAAATGATATACTCCATCATTATTCTTGGAATTAATACTTAATGCTGCCGAAATAATTTTAAATCTTGCTCCTAAGGTTAATTTTTCATTTATCTGCCCAGAAATTCCTACATGGTAAACTCCATTCAAATCCCCCACAATATTTAACTGATTCAAATTTACAGGTAGGTTAGTTTCAGGAATTCCATCGCCATTTCGGTCATCACCTTCAAAAAACAATGCTGTTAGTTCTTTAGGGTATTTTGCAAAACCATCTAATTCTTGATACATTCCAAAACTTAAATAAAGTTTCGGGTTGTTTAATCTATAACCTACATTCACAACTTCCAATCTTTGGTACAGATTAAAAAAATCTTTAGAGGATAAATCTTGTGCGTATATATTTCTTGCGATATCTAAGGTGCGATTAGAACCTGCAACTATATTGTTATAGTTTATTTTAGAGTTTGATGCTCCCACTTGCATAAAAATATTAGACAATAATGGTATTCCGAAATGTTTTTGATAGTCCACTTCTGCTCCAGGGTTTAGCATTAAAGTTTGTGGCAATTGATCAAAGCCATACAACAACTGATTGTTCTGTGCAGATATTTGTAGCACACCAAATAGTAATGATATAAACAATAGAAGTTTACGCATCATAAAAAAGGGGATTATTATAGCAATTTATTTTATATAAAGATACATTAATTTGTAATTATACTGATTATCTGTATTATAGAAAAGTTTTAATTTCCGATAAATTTGAAACGGATAAAACATGCTCTGTAGCAACATCACCATTAAAATCACAAAAAATAGTTTGCATCCCTAAGTGTTTTGCTCCTAAAATATCTGCTTCAAAATTATCGCCAATCATTATACTCTCTTCTGCTCTAGCGTTTGCCAATTTCATTGCATAATAAAATATTTTAGGATTTGGTTTTTTTACTCCAGCTAGTTCAGAAGTAATTATTTGCTCAAAATAAGGCTTTAATAATGCATTTTCTAGTTTTTTATGTTGTACTTCATTAAATCCGTTGGTAATTATATGTAATTTGTATTTCTTATTTAGGTACTCTAATATTTCAATAGCTCCTTCAAACAGGGTATTAAAACTAGATAAGTATGCAATGTATTCTTCTGATAAAATATGGATCATCTCCTCTGACAATTCAAAATTCAAAGCTTTAAAAGCATCCGTAAGTCTACCATATCGCAACTTTTCTTTGGTTATTTTATCCTCACGGTATAATTTCCAATATTGTTCGTTTATTGGCTTATACCTTGTTTTAAAATCATCTACTGCTATTGGTATCTGATATTTTTCGAAAATCAATTCAAAAGTGCTCCTCGAATTGGTTTCAAAATCCCATAAGGTATGGTCTAAGTCAAAAAATACATGTTTAATACCGTTCATTTATACTATTTTTGAATTTAGCATCCTAATGTAAAACAATATTTTGAAAATCCCTTTACTTAATCATTTTCAGCAAAGTATTTTTACCCTGTTCAAAGGCAATGTTATTGCCCAAATTATAAGTGTTACCGGTGCAATTATATTGGCAAAATTGTTTGGGGCAGAAAATTATGGTGTCTATGCGGTATATCTAAGTATATCGGCAATTATAGCAATTGTTAGCACTTTACAACTTGACTTAGGCATTGTAATTACCAAAAAGGATGCTGCTAGTAAAAATTTAGCAAATTCATTGTTTATTGTTGTGGTAACAGTCTGTTTACTATTTTTTTTATTGATCCAATTTATTTTTAACGACTATCCTTTTGGAATGGATAATTCCATTATTCTTTTAAGTATTGCTGCTGGATTTTTACTGGCAAATAATAAAATTTTTGAAAGCATTCTTACCCGAAATAAAAAATTTAATCTAATTGCAAGGGGCAAAATAATTTTATCTATGGCAACAGTAAGTTTACAGGCACTTTTGTATTTGTACTACCCCAAAACCGGCTTAATCATAGGAAGTTTACTTGCTACTTTGGTGCTACTACTTTATTATTTACTTGTAAATTTAAATCAATTAAAATTGCCTTCTATAAAATTGTTTCGGCAGAATTTAATAAAAAATAAAAACCTCTTACTCTTTGCTCTACCCTCTAATTTGGTCAATGCCTTGGCTATTCACCTCCTACCCATCTTAATTTTAACTTATTTTAGTTCAGCAGAATCTGGCTCTTACAGTTTGAGTTTAAAATTACTAACCACGCCACTATTTTTAATTTCTACTTCAATTTCACAAGTTTACTTTCAAAAAGCTTCTGAACTTGTACATCAATCTAACCATGAATTATATTCATTAACAAAAAGTGTTGTAAAAACCAATTTGGTTCTATTTTTAATTATTTTAATCCTAATCAATACTTTAGGAATTTACTTATTGAATTTGTATTTTGGATCTGATTGGGAAAACCTACAAAGTTTTACCCTTATTTTATCTATATCATAAATATTACCAATAAAAACCATATCGGGTTTGTGTTTAACCTCTACCTTTTTATGGTGAATTGTTTGGCAGTTTATATTGGGTTTACACAAAATAACATTTTATATACCATCACATTTTTATCTATCTTTGGCGGATTGGGCTACTTGGTTTTACTTTACTATTTTTTGAAATTGATCAAATCCTATAGTTAATACGATGCAAAAAATTACGTTAAAAGAAAAGATTGATTTTTTCCTTTTCGGGAATTTGATAAATTTTATATACCCAGAATACTTTAGGCCTAAGTTTGGATACCAGAGTTACCGCAAAATATTTTTTCAATATTTTATTCCTCAAAAGCTATTTAGGCTCAACCCTAATGTGAACTGGCCTGTACATTTTACCTCTAAAGTAATATGTCCAGAAAAAATAGAAAAAGGCATTATTTGCGATCCAGGAGATAATTATGGAAATTATATTCAAGCCAATAATGGAATTCAATTTGGCTCCAATATTGAAATAGGTCCTGGAGTAAAAATAATATCTGCAAATCACGAACCTCAAAACTACAGTAAATCTAAATCTGGAAAACCTATTATCATCGGTAATCATGTGTGGATAGGTGCCAATGTGGTTATTTTACCAGAAGTTAATATTGGAAACAATGTTATTATTGGAGCGGGATCTGTGGTAACCAAAGATATTCCATCCGATGTAATTGTGGCAGGAAATCCTTGTAAAGTAATTAAACCCAAACCAGCCTATCAACAAGATTTATCAAAAATAATATTTAACAAAAAAATACCCGATAAATTTAAAGATGTACTAAAATAATTTGAATGGAGGTTTATAATCGTAATAGTGCTCTTTAACCGCTCCAAAACTTTTAAAAAAACTCGCTATGTTGGGCACCATAGAGCCTTCAAAATCGAAAATTATATTGGTTTTTGCATATTTTTCAATCACCGTATTGATTAAAAAAGAATTGGAATTTAATTTTCTTCCTAGTTCATTTATTGCCGAAAATAAATAGGTAATTCTATGCTTTGAAATTAAAAATATTGCTCCGCCAAGTAAATTTTCATCCTTGTCAAAAACCTCATAAACTGCAACTTTATTTTGCATTAATCCTATCAAAACAATTTCGGTAAGTAAATCATAATCATTTTTATTTCGCTTAATTTCTTGCCCCTTATTTTCCTTAAAAATTGTAATAAGTTTATCAGCATTTTTACAATTTTTTACCACCAAGTTTTGTTGCTTCGCATTTTGCAAACTACTTTTTCTACCTTTCCTAAAATTTGCGTAAATTTTACCATAGCTATCATATAGGGGCAGCGTATAGTTATACCTAATAGTAACAAATTTACGCTTTATAGTATTCTTATAATTAAAATAAATATTCTGATACCTAAACTTACTAGGAATGTTTTCGATAAATTTTAATACTATTTCTGGAGTTGATATTGTGGTACTAAATACACCTAACTGTTGTACCCAAGGAGGTACAAATAAATAATGAATACCGTATTTTTCCCTTTTTGGTAATGGCATAACAGCCTCATAATCACTCAAAACAAGTAAATCCCAATTGGGTGCAACTATATTTAGGTACCAACTTTCGGCATATAGTAAATGGTTCTTTGCATTGCGAATACAATTATTATATTTTTCAAAATCAATCTGATGGTGTGCTAAGTAGGTAACCATGAAAACAGAATTAAGCCAATTCTTTCAGCATATTTTCATAAACTTTGTTCCAACCTCTCCACCTTCCTTTTCCGCTAACGGATTCGTTGTGAAAAAGTGTGATAAAATTACCATCGACTTGTTGTACTTCTTTTGCCAATTTCAAAATCGTGTCGTAAGATTTTTTTGGGGTATAATTCAAATAATCTTTTAAGGTACCATCCATAACAGCAAAAGGGAATATTTTTAAAGGCGTTTGAATTTCAAAGTCTAAATCGTAAAAATAAAATGGAGTACAAGTTCCTGCTCTAAAGCCAAAATGGTTTGCATAACCCATAGAGTAATCTTCTGTTATTTCTAAATCAACCAAATTCTGATAAGTTTCAGGTAAAGAAAACCTTAAATAATGTTGTCTTGATTTTTGAATTGGGAAGTTCACAATTTGCTCTAATTTATTTTTCTCTTTCTTTATTTTCTCATCGTTGTGCATACTAAAATAAGAAGGATGTATTCCCACCTTTGCATAATCTGCAACATTTTTAATAAGTAATTTATAGTTAGAATTTCTTGACGGAATATTTTTATCGTATGTTGTATACTCTCCTAAAAGAAAAAAGAAAATAGTGGGAACTTGAAATTTTTTTTGCAAATACAACAGCCTACTATAGGTATCAAAAGGATCTTTTTTTAATTTAAAAATTACCAAAAACCGAAGCCAAACATCGGCAATATTAAGCTTTAATAAATCATTCACAATTCCTCCAATAGATCTTAGCAAACCTTTGTGTTTGTAACAATACGCAATGTCTACATCTATGGTAGAAATCAATTGAAAATTACGATTATTGTTTTCAAAAATACTAAGAGAATGTGGATGTTTTTCTATTAGGATATCTCTTAATTTATAAGCCCAAATATCTATAATTGGTTTGTCAAGAAAATTATGTTGAAAAGCCAAACTTTCTTCTGCCGAATATCTTTCAAATTCATCTTTTACATGAGGTAAATATTCTTCATATCTACTTATTAAATAAAAACTTGCAGCAAAAATATCATAGGGAATTATTGAATTATTGGAAGTAAAAAAGAAACAAGGCACCTCATCCCATTTAGAAACTGTAATATCCACAAAATCAATCCCTTGATTAAAAAGCAAATCGTTACATTTAATAAACATTTCGTTGCCCAAAGCTTGTTTAGTATAAGATAGTTTTAAACCTTCATGGGCAACAAATTCTTCTACTTTTGTTGTGAAATCAACCGAAATATGTAATATTCTTGTAAAAATATGCTTAAAAACATAGTTTAATCTTGGTGTAATTTTATGGGTGTAAACTAATAGCATAAATATCGATTTCGCAAACAAATGTAAACTTAATAATATTTATTTTAGGCTTGTTAAATCAAATTTTCATCTGCAAAACTAAAATATGCCTTATCGGTTA
>JAUIAA010000082.1 GCA_030425715.1 Bacteroidia bacterium
GGCTGAATAGATTTGTCTTTCTGCGTTTAGTTTCCTTTTAAAGCGAACTTCAGAGGGGGTATTATTCCAGTTTCGTACTTCAATAAAACCTTCTAAAGTTTGTCCATCTGTGTGAAACATTGCTCTAGAATCTGTATTACCAGAAATATCAGAAAATTTCTCCACAAATTTACTGGTGGTTCTAATACCTCCCCAACCTCCGTTGATACCGAAATCGCCAGCATTCATTGAGCCTCCTACTGCAGCATGTACCAAATAAGTAGTACCGCCAAAACCTCTAATATTATTTCCGTCAAAGCGGATAGAGAAAATGGTTTCGTTTTCTGCTCCATTTCTGTCGTTATCTGCTAAGAACAAATAGTTGTATTTAGGTGCTAAAGTATAACCTGCACCAATAATTTTATTGATATAAGTCATGGCATCCGTATACCTAGGTGTAGTTGTATATACTTCGGCATTCATATATAATTTTGCCAAAAGCATCCAAACTGCTGCTTGATCCGCTCTACCCAACTCCATTTGACGTGGAGCTACCATTTGCGATTCTATATCTAACAATTCCGATTCGATAAAATTGAAAACTTCTGCTCTTGGCTTTTGTTCTGGAAAAAAGTTTCCTACAATATCATCTTCGGTTACAAATGGTATATCTCCAAAGAAATCAATACCATGCCAATAACTTAAAGCTCTCATAAAACGAGCTTCGGCTCTATACATTTGAATTTCTGTTTTTAAAGCGGCATCTACACCTCTACTGTCTAATTTTGCATCAGTAGTTTCTCTTAAAAACTGATTTGCCATTCCTACTTGAAAATATACTCTTGAGTACATGGCAAAAATAAATTCGTTTGCTGGTGTCCAAACTTGGTTGTGTAAATCATGGATTGTACCATCATTCCAAGCAATAATAGATTCTTCTGTGGTTAACTCTTGTAAGTTGTAATACAACCTTAAATAGTTAGAAAAATTTCCGTCAATCCCTTGGATATCGTCATCATCACTGGATAAACTTTGTCCGTTTACAGCCCAGCCACCATAAATTTTGGCTAAAAATTGTTTATATGCAGCTGGATCTTTAAAAGCTTCTGCTTCTGTTAAATCGGTTATCGGCTCTTTGTCTAATTCACTTTCACAAGAAGTAAACAGAACGGTAAGCATCAATACAATAATGCCTAAACTATATTTTGTTTTATTTTTTAATAATTTCATCATCCTGTGTTTTAAAAATTAAGATTAAATCCTACCAAAAATGTTCTTGGTCTTGGGTATAAATTGTTATCAATACCGCCATCAATTTCAGGATCTAACCCAGTATAATCGGTAATAGTAAATACATTTTGCACAGTCGTATATAGCCTTAGGGTAACATCACCATCTTTTAAGTTGGTAAAATTATACCCAAAAGCAATATTGTCCATTTTTAAAAATGAAGCGTCTTGCACATAATAATCGGACCAGTATTGTACGGTTTCAAAATCAGTTTCCAATAACGAATTATGCGCATTTCTTAAAGATCCTAAATCACTGGTATTTCTTTGTGTTCCATTTGCAGAAGCAATGTTATTATAAACATAGTTACCAATATTAGATCGAAGTGTAAAGTTCAAATCAAAGTTTTTGAAATTCATGTAAGAATTGAATCCTAAAACATAATCTGGATTTGGGTTTCTAAAAATATGCTTGTCCAAATCTGTAATTTGACCATCGCCATTTCTATCTACATAAACTCCTTCAATCGGTTTTTTATTTTCATCGTATACTTGTTGATACACCAAATATGAATTTTGTGCTTCGCCAACTTTTTGAGTTTGTATTGTGTTCCCTACACCTCCACTTATTCCACCAGTTGCTAGCCCTGGAGAATCAGGATCATCTATGGTATTTAATTTATTAATCTTATTACTTAAATAAGTAGCATTAAAACCTATATTCCATTGAAAATTGTCACTCTCTGCTATAGCTGCATTGATAGAGAATTCTACCCCGTAACTTTCTAAATCTCCAATATTGGTATATAAGTTATTGGTTAAATTGGATCCTGCAGGTGGTGAAACGGTACTTAAAATATCGTTAGAAGCTCTAGTATAATACTCTATCGAGCCTCTATCATTTAAAAATCCGTAATCTAGACCAATATTATAGGTTGCCGAAGATTCCCAACGGATATTGGCATCGTAACCTGCTGGACGTAAAGTATTGTAAAACTCATCGCCAAATTGATAGCTCACATTATCTACGCCTGGTTTATAAACCGGTAAATAAGCAAAATCATTTCCTATTTCTTGCTGCCCTGTTTCTCCATATCCCAATCTTAATTTTAAAGTAGATACGGTTTCGCTACTTTCTAAAAAGGCTTCTTCTGAGATATTCCAAGCAATTGCTGCTGAGAAAAAGTTACCCCAACGATTCTCTGGAGAAAATCTTGAAGATCCATCACGACGGAAAGTAGCGGTAACCAAATATCTGTTATCATAACCGTAAGTAGCACGAGCCATATAAGACAATAAGGCATTAGTTGTAGCGGTTCTTCTTCCGTCATCGGTACCATCACCATTCATATCCAGAAAACTATTTTCTCTATAAAAATCTTGAAAAGATTGCCCTATCATGGCATCAATTTTATGTACTCCAAATTCTCTTAAATAGTTTACATAAATATCTGCCAAAGTATTTCTACGTAATTCATCATATATACCTTTGGAACCATTGGTATTATACCCAGCAGCCGAAGTAGCCAATGTGTATTTTTGTCCTTTCTTTTCAGAATAGTCAAAACCAAAATTTGTTATCAAGCTCAACCCTTCTAAAAAGCTAAATTTATAATCAAATTTTGCATTCCCAATAAATCTTTGTGTATTGGCTTTATCACCTTTCATATTTAATAAACCTAGTGGGTTACGTGGTGCTAAGTTATTTGGAGATCCATCTGTATCTAGCCACTCCCAATATCCACCATAATTGGTATTCCCGCTATAGACTGCTTGGGTAGGATCAAAAGATATGGCTGATCCAATGGCTCCTTGATCTGCATAATCATCTCCTGTAAAAGATCCACGGATATTAAAATCCATTTTCAATTTGCGGTCAAATAAATTCTGTCTTAAGTTTAAAGAAAGATTGGTTCTATTAAATTCTGAAGTTTTTAAAATTCCTTCTTGTGTTAAATACCCAATAGAAGCTCTATACGATGTGTTTTCAAAACCTTCCGCAATGGTTAAATTGGTGTCTGAACCGTAAGCTGTTTGATAAATTTGATCTTGCCAATCGGTATTCTCATTTCCTAATAGTGCCTTATCTGCATCTGTTCCGAAAGAGTTAATTGCAGCTCTGTATTGATCTGAGGTTAATACATCCACTTTATCGGATGCATAGCCCACAGAAAACTTACTATCAATATTTACTTTTAACCCTGAATTCATTTTACCAGATTTAGTTGTAATTAAAACAACTCCATTTGTAGCTCTTGAACCATAAATAGCAGTTGCCGAAGCATCTTTTAAAACATTAAAGCTTTCAATATCATTTGGGTTAATGGTATTTAATGCAGGGCCATCTTGATCTACAGGAACTCCATCAATTACAATTAATGGACTATTACTAGCACTTAAGGAAGAAACTCCCCCTCTAATTTTAATCGTACCGCTAGCCCCTGGTTGCCCACTTGGTGGTACCACGTTTACCCCTGCTGCTTTACCAGTAATTAATTGCTCTGGTGAAGCGATAGCACCAGCATTAAATTCTTTTGAAGTAACTGTTTCTACTGCACCGGTAACATCCTTCTTGGTAGTTTGGCCATAACCAATTAACACCACCTCTTCTAAACTTTGGGTAGATTCGGTCATATGTACCTGCATATTTGGAGCGGCAGGGAGCTCTATTTCGCCGTAGCCAATAAATGAAAATACCAATATGGCATTTGCATTATCAACCTCCAATTCAAAATTACCGTCAAAATCGGTAGCTGTACCCTTAGTGGTTCCTTTAATTAAAACGGAAACTCCAGGTAATTCTTCTCCTGTTGCCTGATCTGTAACCTTCCCTTTAATAGTTTCCTGAGCAGAAACTAAAAATGGCAGGCAAAGAAAAACACCTAGGATTAATTGTCTAATTTGTTTCATAAAATGAATTTAATTTTTGAGTATTAATTTTAAAAAAAACTTGCTGTTTTATAATATTTCACGTTGTGAATGTATAAATTTAACAGTTACTTAACATAGTACTGTAACAGTAAAATTCAACCGAAAACGTTTTCGTGTTGATAACTTTTTTTACTCTAACGTTTTCGTAAATCGTAATTTTTGAAAATTTAATTATGAATTTATCAATATTAAGTCCGTATTTTAATTTTTTGTTAATTTTTAATGAGGTAAAAAAGAGAGCGAAAATGTTCCATTTATTGTAATATGACCTATTAAATTATCATTATATTTAGCAAATGAAATCCAAGATTACGCTTAAGAAAATTGCCAAAGAATTTGATGTTTCTATTTCTACTGTCTCCAAAGCCCTGAAAGATAGTCATGAAATTAGCGAAGAAGTTCGAGAAAAAATAAAAGCATTTGCTGCTTATTACCACTATAAACCCAATAGTTTGGCTTTAAATTTACGCAATCAAAAGACCAAAACCATTGGTGTCATTATTCCTGAAATTGTGCATCATTTTTTTTCTAAGGTAATTAGTGGCATTGAACGCATGGCAAACCAAAATGGTTATAATGTAATGATTTGCCTTTCTAATGAATCTCATGAAAAGGAAGTGTTAAATATGGAAATGCTTGCAAACGGTATTGTAGATGGCATATTGGTTTCTGTTTCTAAAGAAACAGAAGAGAAAGGAGCATATCATCATTTTAAGCAACTCATTAGCGATGGTATTCCTTTGGTGCTTTTTGACAGAGTAATAGACGAAGTTCAATGCAACAAAGTAATTGTTGACGACCTTGGTGGTGGACATCTAGCCACTAATTATTTGATAAAACACGGTTGTAAAAATGTTGCTATCTTAACTACTCCAGACCATGTTTCCGTTGGGAAAACACGAAAAGAAGGTTATATCCAAGCACTTAAAGAGCACCAAATAACCGTTGAGGCATCTAATATTATTAAGATTAATGAAAAAGAAGACATCTATACCCAGATTGAAGCATTATTTGAATTGTCTAATATCCCGGATGGTATTTTTGCGGTAAACGAAATTTATGCTGCAACTGCAATGCAAATAGCACATAAAAGAGGCTTAAATATTCCCGAAGATATTTCTATTTTAGGTTTTACCGATGGGTTTATCTCTGCATTTACTTATCCCACATTAACTACGGTGGCACAACATGGAAATACTATGGGAGAAAAAGCCATGCAATTATTATTAGATGAATTAAATACACAAGACGCTGATTACAAACACAATACCGTAGTGATAAACACTGATTTAAAAATTAGAGAATCGACAAAAAATTAAAAATAATTGGTTTCTAAATAAAATTTATATATTTGCTCCATACTTAATAGTTATTTCACACTTGCTATTTTAAAATACTTCACACATCAATAAATAAGGAAATCACTTCTTGTTTGTTGTCTTTACATTTTACATTTTAAACTATTTGCTTACGCAAAAGCAGATAATAATATTTATTAAAAATGAATAAAAGACGTCTCAGTTTCTGGGAAATCTGGAATTTAAGTTTCGGGTTTTTAGGAATTCAAATGGGCTTTGCTCTGCAAAATGCAAATGCCAGTAGGGTGTTACAAATTTTTGGAGCCGATGTACATGAACTCTCTTGGTTTTGGATAGTTGCCCCATTAACAGGTTTAATTGTACAACCCATAATTGGTTATTATAGTGATAGAACTTGGACTAGATTAGGAAGACGCCGTCCTTTCTTTTTAATAGGTGCCGTTTTAGCATCTATTGGATTGGTTTTTATGCCACAAGCAGATCTTCTTACCGCATTTATGCCAGCCCTTTGGGTAGGTGCAGGTATGCTCATGATAATGGATGCCTCTTTTAATATTGCAATGGAACCTTTTAGAGCCTTAGTTGCAGATGTACTACCAAGTGACCAAAGAACCTTAGGGTTTAGTGTGCAAACTATACTTATTGGTATAGGTGCTGTTATTGGCTCGTGGTTGCCTTATGTTTTGACCAACTGGTTTGGCGTTACAAATACGGCCAATGAAGGAATCGTACCTCTAAATTTAACCCTGTCTTTTATTATTGGAGCTTCTGTTTTAATTGTAAGTATTTTAATTACCGTATTTACAACCCAAGAATATTCTCCAGAAGAAATGGCGTTGATCAATGCCCAAGAACCACAGGATGAAACTACCGAAGAAAGTAGTTTACTAAACATATTTACCGATTTTAAAAACATGCCTCTTACCATGCGTCAATTAAGTTGGGTGCAATTTTTCTCTTGGTTTGGCTTGTTTGGTATGTGGGTGTACGCTACCCCAGCCATTGCACATCATATTTATGGTTTGGATTTGCATGATACACACAGTACTGCTTATCAAAATGCTGGAGATTGGGTAGGTATTCTTTTTGGGGTATACAACGCAATATCTGCCATTTATGCTTTTTTCTTACCCGCCATTGCGAAAAAATTTAGCAGAAAAAAAACACATGCTTTTTCCTTAATTATTGGTGGTTTGGCATTATTATCTATGTATTTCGCCCCAAACGAAAATTGGTTGATCTTATCTATGGTTGGTATCGGAATTGCTTGGGCAAGTATTTTGGCCATGCCATACGCAATTTTAGCAGGATCCATTCCTCCAAAAAAGATGGGAGTTTATATGGGAATATTCAATTTTTTTATTGTAATACCTCAAATTATCAATGCTTTAATTGGTGGGCCAATGGTAAAATACCTGTATGGCGACAATCCTATTTATGCCTTGGTAGCAAGTGGGTTTTCTTTTTTAATTGCCGCAGTATTAGTTGCTAAAGTAAAAGATGTAGATGATAAAGTATTACCAAACAACTAAAAAAATGTCAAAAAAAGTATTCATATTCGATTTAGATGGGGTTATTGTTGATACCGCCAAATACCACTATTTAGCTTGGAAAAACTTAGCAAACGGTCTTGGTTTTGAGTTTACCGAAGCACAAAATGAACGGCTCAAAGGAGTTAGCAGGGTAAGATCATTAGAAATTTTATTAAACATTGGACAAGTAAATTTATCTGATAAAGAAAAAGAAAAACTACTTACCGATAAAAATAAGGAATATCTAGAGTACGTCCACAATATGACCGCAGATGAAATTCTTCCTGGAATTGAAAATCTGTTAAAATACTTAGAAACAAAAAATATAAAATTTGCGCTAGGCTCTGCTAGTAAAAATGCGTCATTGATACTAAAAAAAGTTGGTCTTTTTAAAAAATTCACAGCCATTGTAGATGGAAATGATGTAAGCAAAGCAAAGCCAAACCCCGAAGTTTTTAATATCGCAGCAACAAAATTAAGTGCTAATTCTGAAAATTGTATTGTAGTTGAAGATGCTTTAGCAGGTATTCAAGCAGCAAAAAAAGCGGGAATGACCTGTATTGGTATTGGCGATAAAGAAGTGCTCTTTGAAGCCGATTATATTTTGAAAAGTACAAAAGAATTAACTATTGATTTGGTTGAAAAATTGATAGACGAAAAAAATTAAAATTATGAACAAAGATTATATCATAGCAAACGAATGGTCTATTATTGAAAGAGGCTTTGATAAAAAAAATATAACTGCAAGCGAGAGCCTTTTTAGCATTGGTAACGGGGCAATGGGGCAACGCGCAAATTTTGAAGAAAATTATAGTGGAGAAACCTTTCAAGGCAGTTATATTGGAGGTATTTATTATCCTGATAAAACTAGGGTTGGCTGGTGGAAAAATGGTTATCCTGATTACTTTGCCAAAGTATTAAATGCACCCAATTGGATTGGTATTCAGGTAATTATTGAAGACATTCCTTTAGACCTCAATCTATGTAAAGTTTCACAATTCGAGCGAGAATTGAATATGAAAGAAGGTGTACTAAACCGCTCTTTTATTGCAGAACAGTCAAATGGCAATCAGGTAAAAGTAACTACTACTCGTTTTTTAAGTTTAGACATTAATGAGGTTGGGGCGATTAAATATGCCGTAACTCCTTTAAATTTCAGTGGTGAAATTGTTTTTGAACCTTATTTAGATGCTGGGATTTTAAATGAAGATACCAATTATGATGAATTTTTTTGGGAAATCCTTCAAAAAGAGGAAGGAAAAAACGAAGCTTTTATCGTCTCTAAAACGCTAAAGACCAATTTTCATGTTTGTACAGGTATGAAAATGAACTTTACATTAAACGGTTTCGAAATTCCACTTACGAGCCATATTACTATTAAAGACAAAAGTATTTCT
>JAUIAA010000083.1 GCA_030425715.1 Bacteroidia bacterium
CGCAGTTAGATGAACTTGGATTAGCAGATACCAGTTTAAAAGTTTTAAAAAGTCAAGATGATTCTCAACTTAAAGATGATATTGATAATTTAAAAAACTTGTACATGAACAGCCATAAAATGCTAAGTGTAAAAGACCAAACTATTTACGAAAAAGAAATGCAAATTTCTGAATTAGATAAAGAACTACGAAAATATAAATCTAGCGATATTGGGTTTGGAGAATTGAGTAAGGAGATTAAAATTAATTATGAAAACCTAGAACAAATAGTTTATAGCAAAGAATTTATAAGTGATTTTAATAAGGTTGACACGGTAACTGTAGTATCTGTAAAATGGAAATCTGATATTAGAAAAAGAGAAAAGGAATTAGAAGAACAAAGATTACAAAAATATTTAGAAGCTAGATTGAAAGTAAAAAGTATTAAAATAAGGAGTTTAGACTAAATTTTATTATAAACTTCTCTTACCTTTTTAAATAGATCTGAAGAATAAACAAAATTGGTTACCGCTTTGTTTTCTGTACTAAAAATATTGTTTTTAGAGCCTTCCCATTCTTTAATTCCTTCTTTTAAAAAGATAATTTTTTCGCCAATTTCCATAACAGAATTCATATCATGAGAATTGATAATAGTAGTTATATTGTATTCATCGGTAATTTCTTGAATCAAATTATCAATAACAATCGCGGTTTTTGGATCTAATCCAGAATTGGGTTCGTCACAAAATAGATATTTCGGATTCATCACAATTGCTCTTGCAATGGCAACTCTTTTTTGCATTCCTCCAGAAATTTCTGCAGGAAATTTGTGGTTTACGTTTTCTAAATTTACTCTTTTCAATACAAAGTTTGCACGTTCTAACATCTCTCCCTTGCTCTGATTGGTAAACATTTTTAGCGGAAACATAATATTGTTCTCGATGGTCTCAGAGTCGAAAAGTGCACCTCCTTGAAAAACCATACCTATTTCTTTACGCAAGTCTAATCTTTCTTTGGTATCCATTTCACTAAAGAGTCTACCATCATAAGCAATATCACCGCTATCTGGTGTAAATAACCCAAGTAAACATTTTAAAAATACAGTTTTTCCAGAACCACTGGAGCCAATAATCATACTGGTGTCTCCTTTTTGAAAATTGGTGGAAACGCCTTTTAAAACTTCGTTATCGCCAAACGACTTATATATATTGGTAACCTCTATCATTTAGCTCAATAACATTTGGGTTAAAAAATAATTCAAAACAATAATTACAACACTTGTCCAAACTACTGCTTGGGTACTTGCTTTTCCCACCTCTAGAGATCCTCCTTTAACATAATAGCCATAAAAAGAAGGAACAGTTGCAATTACAAAAGCAAAAACCATGGTTTTTATTAAGGAATATTGAATTAAGAAAGGTTTAAAGTCTTCTCTAATCCCAATTATATAATCGTTAGAAGAAAAAAGTCCAGTTGCAAATCCAGAGACCCAGCCTCCAAAAATTCCTAAAATCATAGCCAAGAGTACTAAAAAAGGATAAAAGGTAACTGTAGCAAAAACCTTAGGAAGAATTAGATGATTTAATGCATTGATGCCCATAACTTCAAGTGCGTCAATTTGCTCGGTAACTCTCATGGTTCCAATACTTGAAGTAATATACGACCCCACTTTACCTGCCAAAATAACAGCCATAAAAGTAGGAGCAAATTCTAAAATTATAGAACGTTTAGTGGCAAAACCAATAAGGTATTTCGGAATTAATGGATTGTCAACATTTAAACCCGTTTGTATGGCAACTACTCCACCCACAAAAAAGGAAATAAAGGCAACAATACCTAGTGACTTGATTCCTAATTCATCAATTTCTTTAAATAAATTTTCTCTAAAAATAGAAGGTTTTTGGGGTTTGGTAAAAACTTGCCCCAGCATTAAAAAATACTTTCCAATGTTTTTTAAATATATCATGTGCGTATTTGTATTGCTAAAATATTAAAAAAGTAATGGAAATGTTATTATATAGTAAAAAAATATTATTTCATTTTATAATTATTATTTTTGTCACTCTAAAAAAAATACAATGAAAAAATATTTAATTTTTGTCCTAATTATTAGCAGTTTAGTTCGTTTAAATGCACAACAAAAAGAAACCTTAGACCGCCCAAAATTGATGGTCGGTATCATAGTGGATCAAATGCGATATGACTATCTAACTAAATTTTATAATAAGTATGGTAACAACGGATTTAAAAAATTAATGCACGAAGGCTTTAATGTTGAAAATGGACATTTTAATTATATTCCTACCTATACGGCAGTTGGTCACACTTCGGTTTATACCGGAACTACGCCTAGTATTCACGGTATTATTGGTAATCATTGGTATGATAAGTTTGAAAAAAAATCTATTTATTGTGTAGATGATAAAAACTACCAAACAGTTGGAGCATCGGAGGGAGGAGAAAAATCACCCTACCGTTTACAAACTACAACAGTTACCGATGAACTTAGATTGGCTCAAAACATGCAAGGAAAAACCATTTCTATAAGTATTAAAGATCGATCTGCCATTTTACCTGGCGGCCATACGGCGAATACAGCTTATTGGTTTGAAGGAGCAAGCCATGGAAAATTTATAACCAGTACTTTTTACGAAAAAGAATTGCCAAAATGGGCGCAAAAATTTAATAACTCAAAAATTGCAAAATCTTATTTGAATAAAAAGTGGGAAACACTTTATAAAATAAATACTTATACTGAGAGTATAGCGGATGATAACGAATTTGAGGCTCCATTTAAAGGCATGGACAAACCTGTTTTTCCTTATAATTTGAATAAATTAAGCAAAGAAAATGGCGGTTTTAGTATTTTAAAAAGCACACCATTTGGGAATAGTATTTTAGTCGATTTTGCAAAAGCGGCAATTAAAGGAGAGGAGTTAGGAAAAGGTAAATTTACCGATTTTTTAGCCATTAGTTTTTCGAGCACCGATTACGTAGGGCATAGGTTTGGGGTAGATTCAAAAGAGGTGGAAGATACTTATTTAAGATTGGATAAAGATATTGCAGCATTGTTACAATACCTAGATGCAGAAGTAGGGAAAAACGAATACACCCTCTTTTTAACTGCCGATCATGCTGCTGTACAGGTGCCTGCCTATTTACAATCTCAAAAAATTCCTGGAAAATATTTAGAATCTAAGGATTTTGCCCAATATGTTGACCAAAAATTGCAAGAGCGATATGGGGCAAAAGGGCTTGTGGAAAACATCTCTAATTTTCAAATATTTTTAAATAAAGAGAAACTTAATGAATTAAAGCTAGATGCGAATAACGTATCAGAATTTTTAGTAGATGAAATAATCAATTATGATGGTATTTTAAAAGTGGTAAGCGCAAAAACAATGCAGAATACAAATTTTACAAAAGGGATATTATCTAATTTACAAAATGGTTATAACCAAAAATTTTCAGGAGATGTTTTAATCGTGCCAAACCCAGTAACCATTTCTTATTCTAAAACAGGTTCTACACACGGATCTGGGTTTAGTTATGATACCCATGTGCCTATATTATTTTACGGAAAAGGTATAAAAACCGGAGCTTCAAAATCTTACTATAGAATTATTGATATTGCGCCTACAGTGGCAAATTTGTTACAAATAGAATTTCCTAATGGAAATATAGGAAGCATTATTAAAGAGGCTTTAGAATAGTTTAAAAATCAAAAAACCCCTCCGTTTATAGGAAGGGTTTTTCTTCTTTAACAATAACAATTTTCCCTAGTTTTATTAAAAAAAACTAATGAATTAATACAACGCAAATAATATTTTAATATTGTTGGAGTAGAAGATATTTGTGAATTATTTTTTTCTGAAAAGAAATTTGTAATGGAATACCATTAGAAAATTGAAGTATTTCACTAAAAAAATCAAAAAACCCCTCCGTTTATAGGAAGGGTTTTTCTTCTTTAACAATAACAATTTTCCCTAGTTTTATTAAAAAAACTAATGAGTTAATACAACGGAAAATTAATTTTTATATTGTTATTGAGCAGAAAAATAAAGCAATTAATTTTACCAAAAAACAGTAAACAATTGATTTGTATTTAATTACTTTTTTTTCTTTGTTTTAGGAGGTCGAGTTTTAGGCTTCTTGTATTTCTTTTTGATTTCTCTTTTGTAAGATCCGCCTAGGTTTACTTTTTTGTTTTTTTCTGATTTTTCATGAAAAGATGGCCCTGGTTGATAAAGGTTGGTTTTACCTTTAATTTCTTTTTCAATCTCTTTGTCTTTTTCCTCAGGCATGAGTTTTTTTGAAACTTCTACTTCTACGGGCAATGTTAAAATAGGAATTTCTGTTTGCATTAAAATTTCTATTTCTAAAATCGATTCTTCTTCTTTTTTAGTAAATAAGGTAATTGCAACTCCATTTTCTCTGGCGCGTCCTGTTCTACCAATTCTATGGATATATTGTTCTGGTTTTTCAGGGGTGTCAAAATTGATTACGTGAGAAATACCCTTGATATCCATTCCTCTTGAAACAATATCTGTGGCAATTAAAATTCTATGCAAACCCGTTTGAAACTCTTCAATAGCATTGAACCTAAAATTTTGTGATTTGTTAGAGTGTATTACATTTATTTCATCTGGAAAGAATTCGGTTAGATTTTCAAATAGCCGATCGGCAATTCGTTTGTTTTTTACAAATACCAATACCTTTTCAAAGGAAGTATCTTTCAATAGTATTTTTAAAAAATTTTCTTTGGTACTATAATTTGGTACCGCATAACCCTGTTGCTTTATTTTTTCCAACGGAGTACCAACCGGAACAATCTCAATTTTTTTTGGGTTTTTAAAAAAGCTTTGTATAATTTCATCAACTTCTTCAGTCAATGTAGCAGAATACAATATGTTTTGTCTTTTTAAAGGAAGTATATCTAATATATTTAAAAGCTGGGCTCTAAATCCTATAAAAAGCATTTCATCTACCTCGTCAATTACCAATTTTTGTATCGATGATAATCTTAACACTCCAGAAACCGCCAAATCATACAATCTACCTGGGGTGGCAACCAAAACATCTAATCCTTCGCTAACCATTTGCCGTTGGTTGTTTATGTTTACACCTCCAAAAACACCTTCAATTCTTACATTTTGGTAAGTGGTCAAGCTTTTTGCAGCTTCCACTACTTGTAAAACCAACTCTCGGGTAGGTACTATAACCAAAACTCTGGGTTGTACTTGTTCGGAAAATTCTAATCTATTTAAAATAGGTAATAAATAGGCAAAGGTTTTTCCTGTACCCGTTTGTGCTAAACCAACAATATCTTTACCAGAATGAATAGCTGGAATAGATTTTTTTTGGATGGGAGTAGGCGTACTCAAATCCAAATCATTTAAAGCTTTTAGTAGCGTTTTTTTAATTTTAAGAGCTTCAAATGCATCCATATGGTGTGAGATAATTTTTGCAAAAGTACATATACTAATTTTTACAACTTACTTATTGATTCAATAAATTGTCAAAACCATCTTCAGCAGCCAAGTTTTTAATTTTGTCAGGATCAAAATTTCCTTTTAAAAAGATAATTTTATGGTTGTTATTGCTAAAATTATGTATCAATACTTCTGTTATTTTATCTCCTTTCTCCTTAACGGAAATTAGAGATCTTTTTTCAGGAGTATTATCTCTTAGCACATCAGTATAGTTTTTAGTAATCCCGTTAATTTGGTTGTTGATTAGGTTGCTTTGAACCGCAGAACAATCTGTAAAAGAAATAGATTTAAAATCTTTAACATTACCCAATAAATCATTTAATTCTGGCGAAATATTTCTAACCACCGATTTTAAATACCTTGGTACTTGAAAAGAACGAACGTTGTTATCGTTTTTATGACTGTTGTAAAAACTATTAAAAGATTGATAGCTTGAACAAGATAAAAATACCCAAACAAAGCTTAAAAGTAAAATTGATTTTTTCATTTTATAAAGTTAAGGTTAATTTTATCAGTTTTTTAAATATTTTTACCAAGCGCAATTTTTAATATATCTAAAAGTCAAATTCATGCAAAAAAACACAATTGTAGTCTTTACTCTTTTCTTTCTAACCCAATTGGTAATTGCGCAGGATCATCCTGCGTATACTTTATACAACCAAAAAGGGAAAAAAGTAAAATATGAAAAAATGCTAAAACAAATAGCAAAAAGTGATATGCTGTTTTTTGGGGAATACCACGACAATCCGATATCGCATTGGTTGCAATTGGAAGTGGCAAACGACCTTTATAAATTAAAAGGAGATAGCTTGTTTTTTGGAGCAGAGATGTTTGAAAACGGAAACCAATTGGTTATTAATGAATATCTAAACGGGTTTTACGACGAGAAAAAAATGCTACCCGAAATAACCCAACTTTGGAAAAACTATAAAACTGATTATAAGCCATTACTTGATTTCGCTAAAGAAAATCATTTAAGATTTATAGCAACCAATATACCAAGAAGATATGCCTCGATACTATACAAAAAAGGATTAAGTGCATTACAAGAATTAAGTCCTGAGGCAAACAAAATGATTGGTGCTGATTTGCAAAAATATTTTGATCCTACGGTAAGTTGTTACGCCAATATGGCAAAAAGTATGGGAGGTCACGTGCCACCAAATATGTACAATATGCAATTGGCTCAGGCAGCCAAAGATGCGACAATGGCTCAATTTTCTGTACAGAATTTTAAAAAGGGAGATTTGTTATTGCACTTTAATGGTAGTTATCATTCTAATTATAAACAAGGTATTGTTTGGTGGATTTATAAAACCAATCCAAATCTTGAAATAAAAACTATTACTACATTATACGAGTCGGAATGGAAAGAAATGCCTGATGAGAATAGACAAACCATTGCAGATTATATTGTTGTAGTATCGGATAATATGACCAAAACCAAGTGATTATATGTTTGGAATAACTTTTTTAACAAGCTATAAAAAGATTTAAAATTATTTTTTAATTTTCTTCTGGAAAAAATAAAATTTCACACCAGTATGTTTAAAACCCTTGGGTATATCATTGTCATCATAGTTATTTGGGGTTGTTCTTCAAGTGAAAATAACCCACCAAATGCTAATTTTAAATTGAGCTCAGATAATATTGCACAATGGGATTATGTCGAAATTATTGATGAGTCAAGCGGAAGCAATAAAATAGACTACACTATTGAAGGTGGCAGATACCATATTAACAACAAGGTTATTCGTTTTTTAGAAAATAGAATGTACACCGTAACACAAACCGTTGGTACAGGTGATAAAGCAGATAGCTTTAGTGTTGAAGTAGAAGTACATGCCCCAATAAACAGTTATACGATTGATAATCAAGTTTTGCCAATTAACTCAAATGCTTACTGGTATGACAATAATAAGGACCCGAAGTATTTAAGAATTTTAGCAGAAGTAGATGGGCAAGAATACCCCAATTTATTAAAATTTTTTCCACGTAAAGATGGTAAAAGTATTGAAGGAGAATATGTTTATAGTGACAATAAGGAAACAGGCACTTATGATTTAGGAATGAATGTAAACTATACGGGTAATAGCTATGATTGGACTACCAATGGGGAAGGAGGGACTAATATGAGTATTGTATTGATTTACGAAGATCCGCTTGACGAAAAGTATAACGCTTATGATATTACTTTAGAATCGTATACTTTAAATTACGGGAATTGGAATTTTATTGCTTTTGAATGGATAAGCGATGGCACCAAAAACTTTTCCATATCCTATCGTGGTGTAATTGAACCATAGCAGGTTAAATCGATACCGTTTTATTTGCATATTTTTGTATGAAATATTCAATACAATGAAACAAATAGTTAATTATCTGTTACAAGGTTTATTATATATTGCGCCGTTAGGTTTAACCGTTTATATCATTTATACCATATTTACTTTGGTAGATGAATTATCGCAAAAAATCATTTCTCAGTTTTTAGAGGTAAAAATTCCAGGATTAGGCGTACTAAGTTTTTTAATTTTTTTAGTGTTTATAGGTTTTCTTGGACGAACAATTATTGCAAAACCCTTAAAACTAGTATTTAGTAAACTAATCAATAGCATACCTTTTTTAAAGTTTATTTATTCGGCATTTAACGATCTTTTTTCTGCCTTTGTAGGGAAAGAGAAAAAATTTAACCAACCAGTTTTGGTTAAAGTAAATTTGAATTCCGATTTAGAAAAACTAGGTTTTATTACAGAGGAAAATTTAGAAAAACTGGATCAAAAAGATAAGGTTGCCGTTTATTTTCCACACTCTTACAATTTTTCTGGAGAGCTATTTATCGTGCCAAAGGCCAATATTATTCCTGTGGATATTAATTCGAGTGATGTGATG
>JAUIAA010000084.1 GCA_030425715.1 Bacteroidia bacterium
ATATTTGCACCCGCTAAATGCGATGGTGCCTTAGCTCAGTTGGTAGAGCAAAGGACTGAAAATCCTTGTGTCCCTGGTTCGATTCCTGGAGGCACCACCAAAAAACCTCAAAAACATTATGTTTTTGAGGTTTTTGCTTTTGTTAGTACAGTAATATTCTGTAAAATAAACTGAATTTTTGAGCAGCCTAAAAAATATAATGGAGATTATCAATTATTAATGTGTTATATTTTCTTGCAAAATAGAAGATTGCCCTATCTTTGCAAATTCAATTATTTCAGATTTGTAAGTATGAGAGACTTAAGAACCACCAATATTTTATTACTAATTATTGTAATACCAATAGTGTTTTATTTGCTACATATTTTATCTTTTATATTTATTCCACTTGTCTCATCTATGTTTATCGCTTTGTTGTTTTTGCCTTTGATGCGATGGCTAAGCAAAAAGAAAGTGCCTAAATTTTTGAGCATATTATTGGTTATTTTTATTATCGCTGGTGTTTTTAAAATTGGAGGAGAGCTTATTCAGCTTTCAAGCAAAGAAATCATGGCAACAGATAAGGAATTTTTTGACAAGGCAAAAATAAAAGTTGGCGATTTGATTGTGGCAATCGAATCCTTTTTTGGTATAGATTTTATGGGAGGAAGAGAGGTAATTGCTAGTTTTTTTGAAAAAGACAAAGTTGTTACCAACTTTCAATCTGTTTTTGGCTTTATTGGTAATACCATTTCTATGGTATTGATTACTGCTTTTTTTGTGGTGTTGTGGTTAGCCGAATCTATAAATTTTCATAAAATACTCAACAATTTGGTATTAAAGCAAAAGTATACTTCGGTAAAGACTTTTATGCGTATTGAAAAGGATTTGATAAAATTTATCAAGGTTAAATTTATCATCAGTTTATTTACAGGAATTGGAACAGGTCTTGCCTGTCATTTTTTTGAGGTAAGTTTTCCAATATTCTGGGGTTTATTTGCCTTTATTATCAATTTTGTACAAATGGTAGGATCTATAATTACCGTAATTTTACTCTCCATTTTTGCCTTTGTAGAAGTCGAACCAATGGGTATTTGGTTGTTTTTTGCACTTTCTATCACTGGAGTTCAAGTTTTATTTGGGTCAATTTTAGAGCCTATTTTTATGGGAAAATCCTTTTCAATAAACATTATTACCATTCTAGTAATGCTTATGTTTTGGGGGTTTATTTGGGGAATTCCAGGAATGATTATGGCCATTCCAATTACGGTATTTTTAAAAATCATTTTAGAGCAATTTCCAAATACCAAACGAATTTCTCAGCTCTTTTCTGGTTCTCAAGAACTCCTTTAAAAAACGAAATTTAAATTCAAAAAATCTATTCATAAAATAAATGTAAGTTTCAACTGCTTCACTTTTGTTTTTTGTGTTAATTTTGCAAAAAAATAATAAAGAATGGCACATTTAATTGCACCTTCAGTTTTAGCAGCAGATTTTGCAAACCTTCAACGTGATGTTGAAATGATAAATAATAGTGAAGCAGATTGGTTTCATATAGATATTATGGATGGTGTTTTTGTGCCAAATATTTCTTTTGGAATGCCTGTTTTAGCAGCAATTAACAAGTATGCTAAAAAAACGATAGATGTGCATTTAATGATTGTGGATCCCGATAGGTATATTGATACTTTTGCAAAATTGGGCAGCGATATTCTAACGGTACATTATGAAGCCTGTACCCATTTACATCGAACTTTACAAGCGATTAAAGCTGCAGGCATGAAAGCAGGAGTTGCCTTAAATCCACATACCAATATCAATGTATTGGAAGACACCATTCAAGATATTGACTTGGTATGCTTGATGAGTGTAAACCCAGGTTTTGGCGGACAAAGTTTTATTGAAAATACCTATCAAAAAACCGAAGATTTAAAGGCTTTAATCCAAAGAAAAGGAGCTTCAACTTTAATTGAAATTGATGGTGGAGTTACCAGCAAAAATGCCAGAGCTTTAGTAAATAAAGGTGCTGATGTTTTGGTTGCAGGTAGTTTTGTATTTAAAAGTGATGATCCTGCAGCAACCATAATAGAGCTAAAAAATAGTTAAATATTTTCTGGGATTACATCTTTTAAATTTAGTTGTAAGGAACTCATGCCATTCCAATGGTTTTCTTCTAAAGTATAGGCGGCTTGAAAGGTTTTTCCATGGTTGATGCTGTCAAATTTTTTTCCTAAACCAAAACCAATGGCATTGTAGGTTTTTTTATTTACGCCTTCAATAATATTCAATTTTAAATGGTTCTCATCTGCCCCAACTTTTTTACCATATCCATTATCCCTTAATCCAAAAGAGGCAAAAACAGGTTTCATATTTTTCGGACCAAAAGGACCAAATTGGTGGAGAATTCTATAAAACTTCGGATTTACTTTTTCCAATTCAATTTCGCAATCAATATTAATTTGTGGGGTACGCAATGCTTCCGGAATACTATTTTTAACAACTTCTTCAAATTTTTGCTTGAATTTTTGATAGTTTTCTGGTTTTAAAGTCAAACCCGCAGCATATTTATGTCCGCCAAATTGCTCAATCAAATCCTCACATTCTTGTAAAGCTTGATACACGTCAAAGCTACGAACTGATCTAGCCGAAGCAGCCAAATACTTTCCACTTTTGGTAAAGACCAAAGTTGGACGATAATAAGTTTCAATCAATCGCGATGCTACAATACCAATTACTCCTTTATGCCAATGCGCATTATAAACCACTGAAGTATAGTTTGAGATTTCCTTATTGCATATAATCTGTTGTATAGCTTCGTTGGTAATTTCTTTGTCTAAATCTTTTCTGTCTTGGTTAAATTGCTCAATTTCAACCGCATATTTACTAGCAGTTTCTAAATCATTTTCTGTAAGTAACTGTACTGCATACAAACCATGTTGCATTCTACCTGCTGCATTGATTCTAGGTGCAATTACAAAAACAACATCTGTAATGTTTAGTTTTTCTTTTTTAATATTTTGAATAATTGCTTTGATACCAGGTCTGGGATTTTGATTGATAACTTCCAATCCATAATAGGCCAAAATTCTATTTTCGCCAGTAATAGGAACAATATCGGCTGCAATAGCTACTGCAACCAAATCTAAATAAGGAATTAATTCTAAAAACTTTTCTCCTCTTTTTTCGTGTAAGGCCTGTATCAATTTAAAACCAACGCCACAACCACACAATTCATCATACGGATAATTACAATCTTCTCTTTTAGGATCTAAAACAGCTACAGCTTTAGGTATTTGGCTTCCTGGTCTGTGATGATCACAGATAATAAAATCTATATTTTTAGATTTTGCATAGGCTACCTTTTCTATGGCTTTGATACCACAATCTAAAGCTATGATTAAACCTATATTATTATCAGCAGCAAAATCAATTCCCTGTATGGAAACCCCATAACCCTCCTCGTATCTATCAGGAATGTAGGTCGCTACGTTTGGGTAGTAGGTTAGGAGGTAAGAGGAAACCAAAGATACTGCAGAGGTTCCATCTACGTCATAATCACCAAAAACCAAAATATTTTCTTGCTGTTGTATGGCTTTTTCAATACGTAGCACGGCTTTGTCCATGTCTTGCATTAAAAAAGGATTGTGTAAATTTTTTAAATTAGGACGAAAAAATTGCTTGGCTTCCTCAAAGGTTTCTATCCCTCTTTGTACCAGCAGCGCAGCAATATTTTGCTCTACTTGTAATTGTTGCGCCAATAATTGTACCTTATTATTATCTGGTTTGGGTTTGAAATTCCAGTGCATATTATTATAAGTTGTTTTAAAAATATCTATTAAATATGTTTATTTTATTGATAAAATGCTAAAGAAGTAAACAAATTATTACTGAAAAATGTTTGAAAATAAACAAATATTAAAGTATTTGTTAAATTGATTGGTTTTTTTATACCTTAGTAAAATATATTAAACATACTTATTATAAACACAAAATTAACAGATTATGAAACAAAAGTACATGTTTTCTTTTCTGATATTTTTTATGCTTGCTTTTCAGATGTTATTTGCACAACAAATAACCATATCTGGAAAAGTTTCTGATCAAACAGGAGCAGGATTACCAGGTGTAAATGTATTAGTAAAAGGTTCAAGTAGTGGTACAGCTACTGATTTTGATGGAAATTATTCC
This sequence comes from Bacteroidia bacterium, assembly GCA_030425715.1. GTDB lineage: Bacteria > Bacteroidota > Bacteroidia > Flavobacteriales > Flavobacteriaceae > Lutimonas. The sequence continues at coordinate 4,168 of JAUIAA010000084.1, forward strand.
ATATCGGCATCGACTAATGATGTTTTGGTATTCTCCTTTTTAGGGTTTGCGACACAAGAAGTAACAGTTTCTGGAGAATTATTAAATGTTACATTAATTGAAGATGCAAATGAGTTGGATGAAGTATTAATAACCGCCTTCGGTATCAAAAAAGAAACCAAAGAATTAGGTTACTCAGTATCTCAAGTAAAAACTGCCGACTTAGATTTGGCAGGACAAACAAATGCAGTATCAGCCTTACAAGGTAGGGTTGCAGGATTGCAGATAAATAGAACTTCAGGTTCTGCTGGTGGAGGTGTGGATATATTGATTAGAGGAATTTCTTCAATGAATCCTGATAGAAATAACCAACCATTAATTATTGTTGATGGGATAGCCTTAAACAACGATACCTTTTCTGGAGATGTAAAACCTAGTGCGGGATCTAATTCACCAAACAGTTCTGAGCAATTTAGTTTTTCAAGTAGAGCTAGTGATATAAACCCAGACGATATTGAAAGCTATAATGTACTAAAGGGAGCTGCTGCAACAGCTTTATATGGTGTAAGAGCTGCAAATGGAGCAATTGTTATCACTACAAAAAAAGGAGTAGAAGGAAAAGCTAAAATAAACTTTACAGCCTCAACTACAATCAGAAAAATTAAAACTGCTCCAGAATTGCAAAAAACTTATAGAGAGGGGTTTAGTGGATTGCCAAGGACATTGTATGTTCCAGATTCTGATACGGGATTTGATAGAGTGCAAAATGCAACCTCTTTTTATTCGTGGGGTCCAAAATACAGCGATGATTCTGCCACCTTGTCAGATGGTACAGTTGTAGACTTGACCAATGATAAATTTTATGATCCATATGATTTATTCAAAACAGGTATTAATACCCAATTTAATTTTAACATAAGTGGAGCAAATGAAAAGATTGATTATTTCTTTTCTATGGGAAATAGTAATGATGATGGTGTGATGCCAAACACTTCTTACAAGAAAACTACATTTAGATTAAAAGGTGGGTATCAAGTAACTGATAATTTTAGAATTAATTCTTCGGTAGCTTATACAAACTCTGGAGGAAGTAGAGCAAATAATGGAGATAAATCTGTGATGAGTTCTCTATCATATTATTCAGGAACTTTTCCAATAAATGATTATCAAAATCCTGATGGGTCACAAAGAAATTATACATTCGGTATCATTGATAACCCAAGGTACTTTTTAGAGAAAAGTAATTTAAAAGACAATGTAGATCGATGGGTTGGTAATGTTACTTTTAATTGGTCTCCTAAAGAATGGATTGATGTGACTTATGCCGCACAAATTGATAATTACGCAGATGCAAGAAATAGATTTGTACCACCAGATTTAGATGTAGGTTCACAAGTAGGAGGGTTTATTTTAGATCAAAATATCAATTATACTGGTTTAGAATCCAATTTATTGGTTACTCTAAAAAAAGATTGGTCAGATGATTGGAACACTACACTTACTTTAGGAAATCAAGTTTCTGATGGTAAAAGAACAGCTTCCTATATTAGAGGGGAAACCTTAAATGTGCCTGGAATAAATGATTTGTCAAATACGATTAACATGTTTGGAGGTAAATCAATTACACATTTAAGAAATGTAGGTTTATTTGGAGAGTTAAAAGTAGGTTATCGAAACAAATTATTTATTACAGCCACTGGAAGAAATGACTGGGTTTCTACATTGCCAAAGGAAAACCGATCTTTCTTTTATCCTTCTATAAGTGGTTCCTATGTATTTACTGAAGATATATTTAAGGATAGCGATATTATTTCTTTTGGTAAACTAAGGGCATCTTGGGCAGAAGTTGGTAAGGGACCTAATTTTGGCCAAGTAGGTAGATATTTTGTTGCTGATGGAGATTTTCCATTTGACGGAACGGGAGGGTATAGATTAAGTACGCAACTAGGTGACCCAAATATGTTACCTGAAAAGAACAGATCTGTAGAGATAGGAGCAGATTTGAGGTTTTTAAAAAACAGAATTAGAGTAGATTATGCTTATTATAAAACTAGAGTAAGAGATCAAATTTTTGGAGTAGGTACGGCTTACTCTTCAGGTCTTTCTAGTATTGTGAGAAATGCAGGTGATTTTGAAACTTTTGGACATGAATTATTAGTAAGTGCAGATATTATTAAAACCAAGGATATTACTTGGGAATTGTTTTGGAACTATACTACAAGTGAAGGCGAAGTGTTAGAACTTCCTGATGATATTGAAAGTATCATTTTTGCAGATGCAGGTTTTGCTGGAGTTACCTCTGAAGTTAGAGAAGGAGACAAAATGGGTACTCTTTATGGCTGGAAATGGCGTTACGAAAACGGACAAAGGTATATTGATGCTAATGGTAAGCCAGAAATAGATTTTACAGAAAGACAAAAAGTTGGAAATGCATTCCCAGATTTTGTAACTTCAATTGGAAGTAATTTTAGTTGGAGAAACTTTAACTTCAATTTCTTATTAGAGTGGAAAGAAGGTGGTGACTTGTATGATGCTGGAAGACGTAATTCTATTAGAAATGGTATTTTAAAATTTACTGAGTTTAGAGATGTGAACACTGTGTTATCAGGTGTAATGGATGATGGTAATGGAGGCTATATTACTAATACAACAGAAACTTTTATCGATCAAAATTACTATAGAAGCTCTACAGATTTTAATCGTGCTTCTGAAATTTTGGTTCAAGATGCATCTTGGGTAAAGTTCAGATCTATTAGCCTAACATATAACTTTTTAGGTGGATTTATGGATAAATTGAAATTAGATAGATTAGCATTGACTGCAAGTGCTAATAACATTTTATTGTGGACTCCTTATGAAGGATCAGATCCTGAAGGAAACCAATACAGTGCAGGTAGTAATGTTTATGGGTTCGCCGGATTAAGCGTTCCAGTGACAGAGAGTTACTCTTTTGGTATAAATGTTGGATTTTAAAAAGTAGAAATGATGAAAAAAATTATAAAAATAACAACAGTTTTAGCGGTACTGTTTTTTGGAATATCCTCTTGTAGTGACGATTATTTTGACGTAAATACTCCTTCAGGAACAGCTAATGAGGAAGATTTAAGTATGGCAGATCTCTTAGCGCCAGTAATCCATAGTACTATAGAAGGACAACGATCTGCAGAAACAGTTTTTGGAAATTATGTTCAGAATTTTGTAGGACAAGGCGGGACAGCTTCTGGCAGAACATCTGTAAGTGGATTATGGTCGCAAGTATATTTATATGTTCTACCAAATATTAAAGTGATTAAAGAAAAAGCTATAAAAAATAATGCTACACATTATGCCGCTGTAGCGGATATACTCACAGCAATAAATATTGGAATTGCGACAGATACCTGGGATAATATACCTTATAGTGAAGCTTCAGAAGGACCTATTAATAATTTTCCAACCTTTGACAAGCAAGAGCAGATTTATAATCAAATTTTCAGCCTGTTAGATAATGCAATTGCAGCACTTCAAATAGCTGATAATTCAGGGTTCAAACTAGGTAATGAAGATTTAATTTATAAAGGGGATATGGATAAATGGTTAAGAGCAGCCTATACCATTAAGGCAAGATATCAATTACATCTAACCAAAGTAAATGGATCTGCAGCAGCAGATGCATTGGCAACCATTGCCAATGGATTTACCTCAAACGATGATGATTTTCAAATGTTTTACGATGAGAAAAATATCAACCCATGGTATTCAGGAGAAATTTTAGCTAGAAATACTGGTAATGTACATAATGATATTTGTAAACAATTGGTAAGTTCAATGAACGGTGATTATTTTCCTTTTCAAAGTGGTGCTTTAGATATCGATCCACGACTACCAATATTTGCGACAAACAATGGAGCAAGCGAATGGAAAGGCTATATAAGCGGTGGTGCAGGAAAATCACCAGATGGAACTGATGCCAACACCCAATTTGTAGATGGTGGCTATTATACTAGTATAGATTCCCCTTTGGTATTGATAACTTATGCAGAAGCGATGTTTATAAAAGCAGAAGCGGCATTTTTGGTAAATGGAGGTACAACTACTAGTACAGGTTCAACAGCAGATACTTACAGTGCCTATATGGAAGGAATTATGGCAAGTATGAGT
>JAUIAA010000085.1 GCA_030425715.1 Bacteroidia bacterium
TCAGCCAATCTAATAGCCCATTCTGCTACATCTCTTACATCAATATACTGTACTGGATCTTCAGATTTACCAGGAACCATAATTTCACCACCTCTTGAGAGTCGTACAGGCCAATAAATAAAACGATCAGATTTGTCTGCTGGACCAATCATATAAGTGGGTCTAATAATGGTTACTCTTTCCATACCAAAAGCCTTGATGGCTTCTGCTTCTGAGTTTGCTTTCATCACACCATACCAATATTCCAATTTTAAATCTTTATCTTCAATATTTTCTGGTTCTTGCATCAGTACTTTAGTATTCTCATCCATAGCTTCTCCCAAATATGGAAAATAAACTCCTGTTGAAGAAGTGTATAGGTACAAGCCCACATTGTTTTTTAATAACTCCGCAGAGTTTTTTGTCCAATTTGCATTACGACCAGAATTATCTATTACTACATCCCATTTTCTATTTTCTAGGGCAGATAAATTATTGGCTCGGTCGCCAATGAGTTGTTCTACCTTATCAAAAATTTCTGGATAGATATTGGGTTTTGTTTTTCCTCTGGTAAAGGTGGTAACTTTATGCCCTCTTTCTAAGGCATATTTAATTTGATGTGGGCCCAAAAAACTAGTGCCGCCTAAAATTAAGATATCTAGGTTTTTGTTGTCTTTGGTGGTCGTTTTTTTATGTTTTTCTTTTATATTACAAGCATTTAAAGAACTCCCTAAAAGGGATAGGCCTATACCTAATTGCACAGTGTTTTTAACAAATTTTCTTCTAGATTTTTGATTTTTCATCATTCAAACTTGGTTTTTAATTGGTACTAGTTAAACAATAACTATTTCAATTGTCTTTCTTTACGAATTTCTCCTATATGATAATAAGCTATTACTTTTTCAATTAAATTATTTTTAATATAATACCATTCACTAACCTCTAATGTAAAATCGTTTTCCTGTTTGGCAGTGTATCTAACGCAGGCTTTATCCGTTTGGTAAATAGCGTCATGAATTTCAAAGGTGTAATTCAGAAATTTATTTTTGTTGTGGTTAACCACTTCAAGATATGCTTTTTTGCCATCAATAGTACCAAAAGGGCTGGTGTGTTTAAAATTATTGGAGATTGGTAAATCCATAAAATTACCTACTGTCCATATTTCAAACCAATGTTGTACTAACTTTTTTGAGGTCAAATCTATCTATATTTTAGGTGTTTACTTTTTATGGTAAACAGACTGCTATTAATTTAGTATAAATTTATAGATTTTTATTGAATTAAAAATAGGGTGCTATTATTGATTTAGTGCAATTTGCTCTGCACATTTTTCACCATCAATTGCAGCCGAAATAATCCCTCCGGCATAGCCAGCACCTTCACCACAAGGGTAAAGACCTTTGATTTGTGGATGTTCTAAAGTTTTGGTATCTCTAGGAATTCGCACAGGAGAAGAGGTTCGTGATTCTGGCGCATGTACTACGGCTTCATTAGTAAGATAGCCTTTTATGGTTTTGCCAAATTGTTGAAACCCTTCTTGTAAGGTTTTATAAATAAATGGAGGTAATACATCTCCCAACTCTGTAGAGGTGGTTCCTGGTAGGTAAGAAGTGTTAGGTATACTTTGCGAATAGCGACCTTTGGTAAAATCTTCTAAGCGTTGCGCGGGCACTTTTTGTGTTTCACCTGCCAATAACCAAGCTTTTTGTTCAATTTGTTGTTGGAAAGCCATTCCCGCCAAAGGACCTTTATCTTGAAAAGGAGCAAAATCCGATAAGTTCAATTCCACTACAATACCCGAATTGGAAGTGGGTTGGTCTCTTTTACTTGGCGACCATCCGTTGGTAACTACCTCGCCAGGAGCGGTAGCACATGGTGCGATTACACCTCCGGGGCACATGCAAAAAGAATAAACTCCTCTGTTTTTCACTTGCTTAACCACACTATAAGGCGCAGGAGGTAAAAATTCTCCTCTAGATTTACAGTGGTATTGAATTTGGTCTATCAATTCCTGACTGTGCTCTACTCTAACACCAAGTGCAAAAGGTTTTGCTTCTATTGCCATTTTTTTTTGATACAATAACTCGAAAATATCTCTAGCAGAATGACCTGTTGCAAGAATTACTTTTTTGGCAGGAATTGTTGTTCCATCTTGAATTTCTACTCCAGTAATAGCACTGTTATGTACTAAAATATCGGTTACTTTTGTGTTGAATAAAACCACACCGCCATATGCTATGATGGTCTCTCGTATCGATTGAATAATTTTTGGTAATTTGTTGGTTCCAATATGTGGATGCGCATCAATACCAATATTTTTGGTTGCACCATGAGCAATTAAAATATCCAAAATTTTATTGACATCGCCTCTTTTTTTAGAGCGCGTATACAATTTTCCATCGGAATAAGTACCCGCTCCACCTTCACCAAAACAGTAATTAGAATCAGGGTTTACCGTATGGTTTTTTGTAATGGCAGCCAAATCTCTTCTTCTATCTCTAACGTTTTTACCTCTTTCAAGAACTATCGGCTTTAAGCCTTTTTCTATTAGTTTTAAAGCTGCAAATAATCCAGCCGGTCCTGCTCCAATTACAATTACTTCTTGTGCGGAAGAAACATCTTTGTAAGTAGGAAATTCTTTGGTTGCTAGAACAAAATCTTCTTGAATAAAAACCAATACCTTTAGATTGATTTTTATATTTTTTTGACGTGCATCAATAGAACGTTTAAGAATTTCGACATGGTAAATATCTGCTTTGTCTAACCTAGCTTTTTTGGCAACTTGTAATTTAAGCAACTCAGGATTTTGAGCAACTTCAGGACTTACTTGTAACTGGATTTCTTTTTGCATGATTTTTTAGATAAAGAAATTCCATTTGATGCCAAATCGAAAGGTTAGATCTCGATAAGGGTAAGTAGGAGCAGAGTAGTAATTGTACTCTCCAAAACTCGAATTAAAATGTTGAATTTTAAAATAAATACGCATGGTTCGTACTTTGGCGTTGATAAAAAAATCAAACATTGGGTAGCCACCGTATTTTTGATCGTTTTGTAGATAAAACTCTTGAATTACGGGATTGTAATTATTCATGTAATATTGGCTAAAATAATTAAATGTAACCCCAGTTTGTAAAAACAAGGGTTTGCCTTTAAATAAGTAGCTAGAAAAATAGAAAGTATTGCGTGTAACAAAATCGGGTACCCTAAAAATGGTACTTCCTTTAGATACATTCTGATAAATAAATTGATTGTCTAAAGCAAATTTACCAAAACGAAACTCCTTGCTTAACTTAATTTTTAAATAGTTAATGTCTTCTGTTGCTTGTACGGCTTTGGTTTGTTGGTCGGTATCTGGAGCATCAAAGTAAGTATAATTACTAATGTTGGTAAGGTATACGCTAGCATTTCCCCATTTATGTGCATCTAATTCAAAAGCCAAACCAGCTTTTAATTCATTTTCAAAATTGTTTTCCCAGTTGTATGCTTTGTAGGTGCTTTGGTTTAGTAAAAAATTAAAATTTGGAGTAGAACTTCTGTTAAAAATAGTTGCCTTAACGGAAATTACACTGTCTTTTACAAAACTTGCACTTCCGCTAAATTCATAACCGTATAAATCACCAGAAACGATAGTGGATGCATCTGCGGTTAAATTAAATTTTTTGAACTGTGTATGCCATTCTCCACCTATGGCAAAGGAATTGCCATTTAAAGAGGAGTCGATAATATCTCCTCCTGGTTTAATTACAACGCTATTGTAGCTATAACTGTAGTTAAAATTTTGTACTTTAAAACGAACTTCGCCTAAGGTAATTGGCGAGTTTAACGCCACATAAGCTTGGTTGTAAAATTTAGTATAACGCAAATGATCTTCAATATTAGAGTTAAAGGCATTACCAAACATATCATTTGCACTTTCTTGCTCATAATCAAAGTGTTTTCTTTCGTAGTTTAAAGTATGCCCAATTTTTAACTGTGATGGAATTGTTTTTGTTGAGTCGTTTTTTTTCCAGAGGTAATAGTAATGGTCTATAAAATATCGATTTCCGCGTAAATAACTGGTAGCATCTGTAAAGTTTGTTACCAGCCTATTTCTGTCTTTAAAATTTGGGTCACCAGACTCAAAATTTTCAATAGATTCGGGTGTTAATCCACCATTTTCATCATTGTTAACATCTTGAGATACCAGGTGTGTTCTGATAAAATATTTGTCATTTTTGGTGTTGTAGCTCAAGGTAGCTCTTAAATTACCTAAATCACTCAAAGAATTTCTGTATTTACCTAATGATCGTATTCCTTTAAATGCTATGGAGGCATTTAATCTTTTTGAGGTGTTGAAAGTAAAAAGAGCGTTTAATACTTGACCTTGCTCCAAACCAGTTTTGTACATTAATTCTGTGGTTGGGGTAGGAACTTGGTAATAATAAATATCTTCTACTTCGTAAAAGCCAAAATGTTTGGCTCTGGCACCTATTTTTGGAAATAGGTTGCTTTCTTTAAAATCATAAGCCAAATGATTAAATGTTTGTCCTTGATTTGCAAAAGCCATCAATTCTAAGTTGTCTTTTTCACGGTAATTAAAAATATAATCTTTACCAATATTTAAGGTAGTATCTATATAGGTAGTATCCCTTTTATAGGAAATGATTTTATAATCGGTAAATTTGGTTTCTCCAGAAAGTTGTACTTCTATTGCATCGGTGTTTACTCTGGTGGTATCTCGTTCTCCTAAATATCTACCATCTGCTCCCCTTAATTGACTACCTCCTTGGTTGATAATCTGTGCTGAGGCGTTCCAAATGAAACAAAAGAAAAATACTACGAATAATTTTTGAAACATACTTAATTTTTGCTGTGGACAAAGGTAAAATAATTGTAACAATAAATAGATTGAGATTTTTTACAATTTACTACTTTTGAAATTTACCAAAAACATGTTAAAATCTAACTACTCCACTTTTGAATTTGAAGCGGGAACCGATGAAGCTGGAAGAGGTTGCTTGGCTGGCCCGGTAGTTGCTGCAGCAGTTATTTTACCAAAAGGATTCAAACATGAATTGCTAAACGATTCCAAACAACTATCTGATAAACAGCGATATATTTTAAGACCCATTATTGAAAAAGAAGCCTTGGCTTTTGGAGTTGCCTTTGTGTATCAAAAAAAAATTGATGAAATTAATATTTTGAATGCCTCCATTTTAGCCATGCATCAATCTATTGCACAACTTAAAATTACTCCTGAATTTATTATTGTAGATGGAAATAAATTCAAACCTTTGGGTGAAATTCCGTACCAAACCATTGTAAAAGGAGATAGTAAATATTTGAGTATTGCGGCAGCTTCTGTATTGGCAAAAACCTATAGAGATGATTATATGCAACATTTACACAAAAATTTCCCAAGGTACAATTGGCATAGAAATAAGGGGTATCCAACTAAGGAACACAGAGAGGCTATTCGTAAAATTGGCGCTTGTGAGCACCATCGAAATTCTTTTAAATTATTACCCGAACAGTTAAAATTAGATTTGTAATATTGTGCTCTAAAATTTTTGAAAATGATTAAAAAGAATAAGGCTGTAATTTCAAAGCTCATCATACATAAAATAGGAAATAAGTTTAATGATACCCGTAATTTATTTTCTGAAACACCTGTTGTTTTTGATGAAGACAGTTACCGTTTGATGCTTTCTTTTTTACTGAAACCATTTGGAAATATTACCGAGAGTTTTCGATTTTACCACCATGCCGATGTACAAATGAATGAAATGTTTACCTATGCAAAACAGGCATTTCAAGAGGAAGATAATTTTGTAGAAGTATCTAAAAACATAGTAACACACTTATATGAGCAATCTAATTCTGCACAAATTAAAACTGGCGATGTGTTGGTGGTTTTATTTGAAGATGTAGAATATAATGAAGTAAATACTACGGCATTAGGGGTTTTTAAAATAGAAAATAAAATAGATTTTTTTCAAACTTTTATGGATGGAAAAAGTTTAGATGTGATGGTACAACAAGGAATAAGTACCAAAAAATTAGATAAAGGTTGCTTGGTGGTAAATTCAACTGATGATGAGGGTTATGTGGTTTTAAGTGTAGATAATAACAACTATGATGCTGCATATTGGCAAAAACATTTTTTAAATGTAAAATATGCCGATGATAAAAACAACCATACTCAAACCTATATAGAAATGTGTAGGGAATTTGGTGAGGAAGTTTTACAATCCGATTTTGGCACCCAAGAAAAAAGTCATTTTTTGGCAAAAACGATAGACTTTTTTAAGGAAAATGACACCGTGAATATCCACGATTTTAAGGAAGAAATTTTTGAAGAGGAAAACCAAAAAGAACTGTTTGACGATTATAAAAAAGTGTTCGAATCAGATAGAGATTTGGTGGTTAGAAATCAATTTCATGTTTCTGATGCGGTAGTGAAAAAGCAAAAGGCTAAAATAAAAACTGAAATAAAACTAGATACCAATATACAAATCAAACTAGATGTAGAAGCACCAGATGCATCGTCAGAATATTTAGAACTAGGCTATGATGAGGAGAAAAAAATGAAATATTATAAAGTATTTTTTAATGAGGAGACCTAAAACAGTTTAAGTTCACTAACTTGATTTATAAGTGTTTAAATTAAGAAATAAGAATATGCTCTAAAGTTGTAAATTGTTAATTTTGTGATGTTTATATAATAAAGAAAAAGCTAATTTTAATTAGCTTTTTCTTTAGGTTTTGCAATTTCGGATTGATATTTTTTTAATAATTGTTTTTGTTTGAGCATCATTTTTTCTCTGATTTTCTCTATATCTCTAAAATCATTTCCGAAATCACTTTTAAAAAAATCGTCACTAAAAAAATGTTTACTAAATAAAGAGTCTGGAGTAAATAGATCTTCAAATCCTTGGTTCTGTAAATAGGAAAATCCATTAAAAAAACTAGATTCCATTGACTTTAAGATACTGTCTTTTTCTTTTATGGAAAGATTGTCAAACTTTTTATCGGAAGACCAAGAATAAATACTATCATATCGAATTAGATTCCCGTTTTCATCAAATTCTTTATCCACTTTCCATGTTCCTTCTGGCTGTTTAGAAGCTGAAATGGATTTTTTGCGATCAATATTATTACTTTGGCCACTACAACTTCCACAAAGTAAGAAAACCATTAAAATTGAAATATACTTTTTCATTTGTTTATATTTTTTTGGTTAAACAATTAAAACATTCTAGTAGTAATTTCTTAAACTGTGTTGACCACTTCTTTAGCTTCGATATATTTTATCAATTTATTTTGGTGAAATACCTCCATTTTTCTTTCTCCGTTTTCATACCAAACACATTCTAAATAAGTATCATTATTTACCAGTCCAGAAACGGTGTCTTTCATGGGTGTATACTTTAATACTTTCATTTTTGGGGCATTGAAAACTCCTCTTATTTTTACCCAATCTCCTGCTTTAAATTTTCGTATCATCATTCAAGTTTTTATATTAGTTCATGTATTTTAATTCTAAAATAATAACTTAATGATAGAGGTTGTAAAAACAACCTCTATACTAAATCAACCTAAAAAATAAGCTACTAAGAGATTTTAATAACTCTTGGCGGTTTTTGTTTTGCTTCTTCTTTTTTAGGTAGATAAATACTCAAAATACCGTCTTTATAATTGGCGTTAATCTTATTACCATCTATACTTTCTGGCAATGTAAAGGTTCGTTTAAACGAGGAATATCCAAATTCTCTTCTAGTATAGTTTTCATCTTTATGTTCCTCTTCTTTTTTAACTTCCGTAGAGATAGATAATCCTTGATTGTCAAGGTTGATAATAAAATCAGACTTTTTAAGACCAGGAACAGCCATGTCAACCATAAAAGCATCCGAAGTTTCTTTGATATTCACTTTAGGTAGTGAAATACCCGTATTAAAGTTGGATGTGAATACAGATGGAAGGTCTCTATTGAAAATTTCGTCAATCCAATTTGACCAACTTGGAAAGTTTAGATTTGAATTAGTGTTTGCTAAACTTCCGTTTTTAGGAACATTAACTAAATTGCTCATAATTACAAAATTTTAATTAAACAATATTTGAGCAAAAACCAAACGAAAGTTAAAATCTTAGTTCAAAAGGAAACGGAATAAATAAGCGATGAGTTGAGCGCGGGCTTTATGCCGTAGTCTTTTGGCACAAGTATTTTACGAGTTTAAATTGTGAGGATATTGTATGATAAAAAAAACTTATACTATTTA
>JAUIAA010000086.1 GCA_030425715.1 Bacteroidia bacterium
CACTATTTTGTTTGTCTACAAACCTACTCAACTCTGCATTTCCTTTATGTATTAGGGCATCAAAAAATTCTATTTCACCGTTGGCATATAGTTCAGAATAACTTTGTTTTTCCTCTATGGATGCTAACACAGGTTTGGTAAATTTTATCTCATTACTCAAACCATACCAATTATTTACCAAATGGCTGATTCCTGCATGGGCTTGCCAATCAAAATAACGTTCGGTTTGTTTATAAAAAAGGTCGGTATGGATGTTTAAAAAATCATCGTCTAATTGTACCCCTTCTATTCCACCTTTAGAAGAATGTAAATTAAAATAGCCACCAAAATCGTTGTAATTAGAGGTGTTGGTATGTGCAAAAATCTCAACAATTGGGGTGCCGTAATTACCGTAGCCAGCAGAGATAAAATTTTGGTAAAACCGCTCTTTTGGCCCTCTTTGTAAGGCTTTTGGTTTTCCTTTTGCTGGAGAAAAAGTAGAGGCTACGGGTATAGATTCTATATGATAATCTACTTGCTTTTTGTCGTAAATAGCTACAGAATCTATTTTAGGGCTACTTTTTATTTTAAAGGCATCCTTTACTGTTGGAGAAAAGGATTTGGTTACCGTAATCTCTTCGGTATCCAATTTTTCTTTTTTCTTTTTTTTACCAGTTTCTTGGGCAAATAGGGTTCCGCAAAAGCAGCAAATTAATATTAAAATGAGGTGTTTCTTTATCATTGTCATCAGTTAAAGCATTACTCAATTATTACTGAGGAATTGGTTTTTGCCTCGTTGGTTTTGATCTTGTTCAACTCCAGTTTGGCTTCATCAGCAATATCTTTAAAATCGGCAAAATTCTTACCAATACTTTCTAAAATATAAGTGGCTTGGTAGGCATCTTCTAGGGCGTAAAAATTCTTTGCCATGAGTACCAATCCTTTACCTCCCCAATAGCGATAAGCACTAAAATCAGAAGCTAGTTTTTGAATGGCTACATTAGATAATTTGTAGTTGCCTTCTTCATGTTTAAAAAAAGCATCAAAGTAAATCGCTTCAGCTTTCACTTCTCCGGTAGCTGAATTTTCTACTTTTTTAAAGGCATCTTGCGCTTTGTTTAAATCTCCTGTTTCAAAGGCAGAACGTGCAATAATAATTTCTGCATCCGATTTTATTTTAGCATCCAATTTAGGGTTGCTTAAAACAATTTCCGCATAATTTACTGCTGCTTCATATGCTTTTAAAGCATAATTACATTTCATTAAATTACTTTGGGCAAAAATTCTATTTTCTTCTGACTTGGCAATTTGCTCTAGACTAGTTAAGTAAGTTTTTGCTTCTTTCCAATTTTCTTTTTGTAGGTGGTAAAGTGCCAATTGCGAAAGCGATTTTTCGTAATATTCACTGGTACCTTTATCTACTACAAATTTGTAATGGGGCAGGGCTTTTGTTAGTTGCTCTTGTTTGTTTAAGGTTTCTGCCAAATAAAAATTCGCAGCTAAAGCATTACTTCCGTTAGGAAATCTACTTAGGTATTTTACAAATGCATCTTGTGCTTTTTTATTTTGGTTGGTATGGTAAAATTGTTCTGCAGAAGCAAACATAGTATTGTCAACTTCTTCCTCGCTAATATTGATAATTCCTGTGTTATTTACAAGTCTTTCATATTCATCAACCCTACCCAAGTCTATATAAATTTGTTTGGCACTGATAATGGCTTGTTTTGCTTCGTCGGTACCAGGGTAATTGTCAATAACAACTTTGTATTTAGCCAAGGCTTTATCGTTTTGTTCTGTGTTGTAATAAATCAAGCCTTGTTTTAATATAGATTTTGGAGCAAAAGAGCTCATTCTATAATGTGTCACTACATTGTCGTATGCCGCCAACGCAGCTTCGTTATTGTTTTTTCTAACATAGGAATTCCCTAATTCGTAAAAAGCGTCATCTCTTAAAGTAGATTTTAATTGGTATTGGGTAAACTCTTGTAATGCCGCAATTTTTTTATCGTTATCGCCCATAAAACCATAGCATAGAGCAAGCTGTAACTGGGCATAATCTATATCTAGATCGTTGGCATTTACTACTTGTTGGTAAGGATTTATTGCTTTAAAATAATTGCCTAAAGCAAAATAGCAATCTCCCAAACGTAGGTAACTATCGTTTATTTCTTTTTTTGAAGAGGTATTTGCACTGATAAACTCATTAAAATATCCACCAGAAGTACTATAATCTTTTAATTTGAAGTAAGTATAGGCTAGTTGATAATATGCCAACGTAAACTCATAAGTTTCTTTAGCAGCGTCTAACTTAATAAATTGGTCAAAACCATCTTTGGCAGCTTCAAAATTTTCAACTCGGTAATTAGATTCTGCTTTCCAGTAAATCGCTTTGGCATTAAATATAGAATCCACAGCGGTATCTATTGCAATATCAAAATACGGAATGGCATCATGGTATTTTTCTTCATTAAAAAGCTGTATGCCGTATAAAAAAGCAACTTTTTGATAAGTAACATTGTTTTTGTCACTTTTATGGTTGCTCAAATACGTTAAAGCACCCTCAAAATTATTGGAGGTTATATAGGCGCTTATAAGTAAATCCTTTATTTCTTGGTTGTTATTTTCATCAGGGTAAGCTGCAATATACTCTTGAATAACATCGGCTGAACTTTTATAAGGATTGCCAATTTCATAGCTCAATTTAGCATAATTTAGCCAAGCATCTTTTTGAATATTGGCATCAAAATCCATTTGTTTGGCATTTCTAAACGCGTTAAGTGCTTCTTGCTTTTTTTCATTTTTCAAATAGCAGATTCCCAAATGGTAGTAGGCATTTTGCGAAACCGCATTTTTACCATCAATAATTTTAGTAAACCACAGCATAGCATTCTCAAAATCGTCTTGCTGGTAATAGGCGTAACCCAATTGGTAATAATCGGTATTGTTCCATTTTCCTTTTTTACCTTTATAATCTAATAAATAGGGAACGGCTTCCTCATATTTTTGCAGGTTAAAATAACTTTCTCCAATTATTTTAGAGAGCTCCGATTTTTGTATTCCGTTTGATTTTTTTAATAAAGGAATACCTTCCTCAATGGCCTCTTGAAATTTGCCAGTTTTAAATTTGATATTGGTTAAATAATACGGAATGTCATCATCGTATTTACCTGTTTCAGCAACATCGGATAAATACTTATCAGCATCCTCAAAATCATCATCGCTATACGCCATATAACCATAATAATATTTCGATTGTGCGCCGTATTTTTCAGAATTTAACAATTGAGAGAAATAAGATTTCGCTTTGGCATAACTTCCAACAGCAAATAAACCATAGGCATTTTTAAAAGCAAAAGTTTCTTTTTCTGCTGTGCTTAAGTTTGAATCGTCAACGCGCTCAAACCATTTAAGAGCATAGGCATATTGCCCTTTGTTAAAATAGTATTCGCCAACATCTAAATAGGCACTGTTTCTTTTGGTGCTCGTTGGAAATTTTTCAAAAAACGATTGCATCAGTTCATCGGCATCTTTTTGATTTAAACGAATAGCACAAAAAGCTTCGTAATAATAACAACGAGCTTTTAATTCTGAGGCATTGTCAAAATTATTTTTTATTTGTTTAAAAAGCATTTGTGCAGCATCATAATCTTTATTTTGATAAAGGTCAACAGCATGGTTAAAGCTTACCAATTCATGAGTATAAATAGTAGATTTCTGTGCAGGAACTGCCAAAAATGAGAGAAATAGAATTGCGAATAAATACGAGCGCAGTTTCATAGAAGCGGGTATTTTTTTAAGGAAACCAAAAATAACAATATTCATATTGATGCTAACGGAGAAATGATATTTAATTGTTAAATTGTTTATTAGTTGACCGAATTGTTGAAAAGTATTAGGCAATAAGGTGCTAATCACTTAGTAATTCCTCCATAAAAGTTTCAAAATCTACCATAAAGTCTTGGTAGAGTTTACCAGTTGCTGGCCCACTAAAACCAGTATGAATTTTTCTTACTTTGCCTTGTTTATCAATAAATATGGTAGTAGGAAATGAAATTACTTTGCTTAGCATTGGTAAGGATTTAGAAGCATCTTTTGTACTTGAAGCCCCAGCAATTACAAAGTCGTAGTTGGCATGGAGTTGATTTTTCATTTTAAAAACTCTGCTTTTTGCATACTCTAGATCAAATTTTCCTCCCTTTTTATTTTCATAAGCTAAACCAATAATGGCAACATCTTTATTACTGTTTTTTTCATACCAATTGGCCAAAAATTTTGTTTCGTCCATACAATTTGGACACCAAGTACCTAGAATTTGTAAAATAACAACTTTGTTTTGGTATTTTTTATCAGAAAGTGATACCATATTACCATTTAAATCAGGAAAACGAAAGTCTATTTTTTCATATCCATCTTTTAAATAGGTTAGCTTTTCAGCATTGGGCAATGTTGCATTTTCATTTTTTTTGGCAGTAAATGTGTAATAGCCTGCTTTGCCAGACCAAAATTGACCTTTTAAAATACTATCGTTTTCTTTTACGGCTTTAAACTTATAAATATGATTTCCGTCAAAAGTGTATAGATACATGGTGTCTTTTTTGGTATATCCATTTAAGTAACGATAATCGCCTGTTTTTGTTAGAAATGTGCCTTTAAATTTTTTGTTTACTGTGGTAAACACCCCAATTCCGTTGTATTGGTACCCATCTCTTGCAGTAAAAGTAGTTTCCCATTTTCCGTCAAAATTTTGTTCTGTTGAATTTTGTATTAGTAAATCATTATTCCCAATTGTTGCATGAAAAGGCAAGACATAGTCTTCTGCAAAATTTTTGGTGAAAGTTCCTTTAAGTTCGTTGTTATCTATTTTTGCCTTTATGGTTGCATCAAAAATATGTAAATCAAAAACAAGAGAATCATTGGTATGTCTAACTTCTTCCATTTTTAATTTTTCTTCGCCGTTAACAATGTATACTTCGGTAGCACCGTTTTCTTTAAAAATTTCCAATTGAAATGGAATAGCTTGTTTTTGCGTAATAATTTTAGCAGCCCAAATACCAGATTTTAAGAGGTTTGTATTTTTGTTAGGTGAACAAGATAGGACTAAAATCAATGAAAGGAAGGTAATTATTTTTTGAAATAAAGACATATAAAATGTGTTAAGCTGTGAGATATTGTTTTAAAAAAGCATTAAAAATATAGACGAATAATTTGCTAGAACTTTCAAAGATAAGGAACTTTATTATTTAAAATTTAAGCCTTAAGTTTGTAGCAAATAACCTTGTACAATTCACACTATGTTGCAATTAATTGATGCTTCCATTTTTCAAAGAGAAAACCTTATTTTATCTAATGTAAATTTAGAAATTAACAAAGGAGATTTCAATTATATTATTGGTAAAACAGGAAGCGGAAAAAGTAGTTTGATGAAAACCCTTTACGGAGATTTACCTTTGCAAAAAGGACAAGGAACTATAGTTGATTTTGACCTTGCTACCTTAAAAGAAAAAGACATTCCCTATTTAAGAAGGAAAATAGGAATCGTTTTTCAAGATTTTAAATTACTGAACGACAGAACGGTATATGATAATTTGCTTTTTGTATTAAAAGCAACAGGATGGAAAGGAAAGAACATGATGGATGATAAGATAAACGATGTTTTAGAGAAGGTAGATATGAAAACCAAAGGTTTTAAAATGCCTTACCAACTTTCAGGAGGAGAACAGCAAAGAATTGCTATAGCGAGGGCTTTGTTAAATAATCCTGAAATGATCTTAGCCGATGAACCTACAGGGAATTTAGACCCGAAAACCTCGGTTGAAATTATGAATGTTTTGGAAGAGATTAACAAAACAGGTATTACTATTTTAATGGCAACGCATGATTATGCATTGATATTAAAGTTTCCACACAAAACCATTAAATGTGAAGGAAATAAAGTATTTGAAGTGGTTTAATCATGCTATCGGTATTAATTCCAACCTATGCGTACAGTGCCTTACCCTTAGTTAAAAACTTGCAAGAACAATTTTCTAATTTAAATATTTCGTATGAAATATTATGTTTTGATAATGGTTCTAAATCGAAAACAGATCTAGAGAACCAAAAAATAAACGATTTAGAAAATTGTCAATTCAAAGCATTAGAAAATAATGGTGGAAGAAGTAAAATCAGAAATACCTTAGCAGAAGAAGCAAAGTATGATTACCTACTTTTTTTAGATGCCGATGTATTACCAGTTTCCAATCAGTTTGTTAAAAATTATTGTACTGCAATACAAAATTACAAACCACAAGTTGTTTTTGGCGGACTAAAATATCAGGATGAAAAACCCCAAAAGAATAAAATGCTTCGCTGGGTTTTTGGCAAAAGTAGAGAGGAAATTTCTTTAAAAATTAGAAATAAAAATCCTTCTTTTTATTTTACCTCTGCAAATTTTTTAATCGCTAAAAATACAATTCAAAAACATCCATTTAATGAAGAGTTGACCAAATATGGATATGAAGATGCCCTGTTGGCTTTAGAGCTAAAAAAGTATAAAATTGAGATTTTACAACTAGATAACCCCGTGTATCATTTAGGTTTGGATGAGAATTCTGTTTTTGTGGATAAAACGGAAAAAGCAGTAGAAAACATTTACTTTTTGCACCAAACAAAAGTAGTTGATTGTAAATCGAATAGATTATTACTTAGCTTTTATTGGGTAAAAATTTTACAATTAGGAGGTATTATTTCTTTTATTTTTAAAAAATGTAAAGAGCGCTTTAAAGCTAATTTACTTTCCTCTAACCCTTCACTTTTTATTTACGACTGCTATAAGTTGGGGTATATTTGTAGCTTAGATAAAAAGTAACTAGTTACAATTTTTAATGATTCCTTCGAGTTTTTTTTCTTCATTTTCCCAGGTATATTTTGATTGAATTTTTTGAATATTTGCTTGAAATGTTTGATACAGGCTTTTATTAAAAAGAATTTCTCGCGCTGTTTTGGCTAGTTCTTTTGAGCAATGTGTAGTGGTAACTAAACCAATATTATTTTCGCTAATTATTTTGGTAACTAAAACTCTGTTAGAAGCTAAAATAGGAGTTTCACACTGTATATAATCAAATATTTTATTGGGTAAACTGTACTCATAATTTAGATTGGTCTTTTTGTCTAAAGATAATCCTAAGTCGGCAATTTTGGTGTATTCTAATAATTCGGCATGCGGCATTTTCTCTTTGAGAAAAACTTTTTCCGATAAATTATTTTCTTTAATCAAATTTTTTAAATCTTCAAAAACATCTCCTCCTCCAATCACATAAAGTACTGCATTTTCAAGGTATTGCATCATTAAAACAGCTTCTTCGGCACCCCTATCTCTATTGATTCCAGTGCCTTGAAGAATAATCATTTTTTTGTCCCCTTTCACTTTTTTTAAAAGCTCTGGATTTATTTTTTTGTTTTTCAATGGTGGAGATAAGTTGCGAATGACATGAACAGGAACGCGATATTTTTTTTGGTAAAATTCCTGAATTTTATGATTTACAGTGATTACATTTTTTAGTTTTTGGAAAATATATTTTTCAATAGTTAGCCATATTTTTTTAATTTTTGGGCGATGGGTTAATTCGGGAACTTCAGTAAAAATTTCATGGCTGTCATAAATAAGCTTTTTACCCAAAAGTTTATGGATGATAAAATTTGGGAGTAACGTATCTAAATCATTAGCATAGAGTAAATCTTTTTTAGAGAATAGAAGCAGAAAAAATAAGCGAATATTATATGTTGCGTAAAATAGAAATCCGTTGTTAAACAGCAATTTAAATCGTTTGGTTTTGTAATTTCTTTGTAAAAAAATACTATTGGGAAGCATTCTTCCCACCAATAACACCTCATAATTCAGTTTTAAAAATGTATCACATATTTTTGAAGCCCGCTGGTCGGTGGTTAAATCGTTAGTTACAGATACAATTACTCTAGGCAAATTTTCGGTATTTTAATATATGGAAAATTAGTTTTGATTGAGGTTATAAAACTTCCAACAAAGGAAGGTATAAAAGTATTAAATATTTATATTTGTGCCACCAACCAAAATACTCTAAGTACATGTTTTATTTTACCCCTAAAAGATACAATAATGGAATTGAGTAAACCCGAAATGAATAAAAACTGGTATGCCATTTTTACCAAACCTCGTTCAGAAAAGAAAGTTTTTGAACTTTCAAGGTTTGTCAATGCGCCTGATTCATATACACGGATTTCATTTCAACGGTTTATCGT
>JAUIAA010000087.1 GCA_030425715.1 Bacteroidia bacterium
ATGCCGATGAGTTTGATGCAAATAATGATGGAATTTCGGGCAAACCCAATTATGTTTGGGATATAGAAAGTCAATCTTTAAAAATTGGGCGTTTTGGTTGGAAAGCCAATCAGCCAAGTATCAAACAGCAAGTTGCTGGTGCTTTTGCTGGAGATTTGGGCATTACTTCCTCCTTATTCCCCGATGAAAATTGTCCTACTGGAGTAGATTGTAACGATTTTGCAAATGGAGGAACACCAGAAATATCCAATGAAAATCTAGATAAAGTAACTCTTTATTCGGCTACTTTGGCAGTACCTGCAAGAAGAAATCATGAAAACCAAAATATTCTAGAAGGCAAGGCACTTTTTAATGAGCTCAATTGTGTTGCTTGTCATATCCCTAAATTAAAGTCTGGCCCACATGCTATTCCTGCTCTAGCAAACCAAACTTTTAGGCCGTATACCGATTTGTTATTACACGATATGGGAAGCGATTTAGCAGATAATACCCCAGATTTTGAAGCCTCTGGTAAGGAATGGAGAACACCTCCTCTTTGGGGAATTGGATTATTAGAAACAGTTAACGGGCACACCAATTTGCTACACGACGGCAGAGCAAGAAATATTGAAGAAGCCATTTTATGGCATGGTGGTGAAGCAGAAAAATCTAAAATTGCGTTTACCAATTTAAATGCTTCAAAAAGAGAAAAAATAATTGAATTTATAAAATCATTATAAAAATGCGCTATTTAAATACAAAAGGAATTCTTACAATTAGTTGCTTCTTATTATCTTTTATAATCGTGCTTATCAGTTGTGAAAAAAATGAATTTACAGAAGATGAATACCAAATTCAATACCATAGAGAAGCACAATTAAAAAACACCTATAAAAATGAGATTATTCCTTTAAGTGAAGCATTTGTTACTACTTCAGAAGCTTTAAAAAACGCAATTGTATTGTTTAACCAAGATGTAACTCCGCAAAACCTTGAAAATGCAAGAGCAAAATGGATAGATATGCTTAAAGTATGGAAACAATTAGAATTGTATAATTTAGGTGCTGTAGAAGACAGTTATATTCATTTTGAAATAAATAGATGGCCAACAAATACAGAGAGAATTGAAGCGTTAATTGCAGAGAATGAAGCGATTGATGAAACTTTTATAGAATCTGTTGGTTCTTCTTCTAAAGGAATATCTGCATTAGAATATTTGCTTTATACTGCTGATAAGAGTCAAGATATTATTAAAACGTTTACCACAGATACCAATCACCAAAGGCGTTTAGATTATTTGGTTGCTCTTACCCTCAACTTAGTTACCAAAGCCAAAGCATTGCAAACTATTTGGATTGCAGATGAAACCGCATTTATTTCTTCTTTAGAAAATGGGATTAGTGGTTCTCAAAGTCAGTTAACAAACGCCATGATAACCCTTACCGAAGAAGTAATTATTAGCAAATTAGGAAATGCTTTAGGAGACAATTCCGGTGGTAGGGTAGATATAGAAAAGCTAGAAGCATATAAAAGTAAATCTTCTTTGCCTATCATTGAAGCACATTTAATTGCTTTAAAGCGTTGTTATAAAGGTAATTTTAAAGAAGATTCTATAAAATGGGGTTATGATGATTATTTAAAATTAATTGGCAGTGAAGATTTAGACGCAATTATTGAAGATGCCTTTAAGGTATGTCAAGAAAAAATAGATGCAATTCCTACCACACTATCCGAAACCCTATTGTCAAATCCTCAAAAAGTTATGGATTTACAAAACGCATTTACAGATTTATTGGTGTTACTTAAAGTAGATTTGGCAAATACTATTGGTACGACAGTGACGATTAATGACAATGATGGTGATTGATCAATGGAAAACATTTTTAACTAAGGAAACCTCCATTTTACCACTAGCCATTTTTAGAATGGCTTTTGGGTTTTTAATGGCTTTTTCTATGGTGCGATTTATCTATAACGGATGGATTGAAACTTGCTATACCACACCAGAATTTCATATTACTTATCAGTATTTTGATTGGGTTTCTCCATTCGATGTAACTACCATGTATACCATTGTGATACTCTGTGCATTATCGGCACTTTGTATTGGTTTGGGTTTTTTGTATAGAATAGCTACCATTATATTTTTTGTTTCCTTTACCTATTTAGAGCTTATAGAAAAATCTTGGTACCTCAACCATTATTACTTTGTATCGTTAGTTGCATTTTTATTGATTTTGGTTCCAGCAAATAGAAATATTTCTTTAGTCGCCAAATACCATCCAAAAATAAAACTAAGTACCGTACCTAATTGGACCATAGTTATTGTAAAATTACAGCTATGCGTTGTTTATTTTTTTGGAGGTATTGCCAAATTAAAAGCCGATTGGTTGTTAAATGCACAACCCCTAAAAATATGGCTAAAAGCCAAAACGGATATTCCACTAATTGGTTGGTTATTTGAGTATGATATTACTCCTTACCTATTTAGCTGGAGTGGCATGTTATACGATTTAACCATCCCATTTTTATTATGGTCTAAAAACACACGTCCTATTGCCTACTTATTAGTTGTTATATTCCATATCCTTACGCATATTTTATTCCCAATAGGGATGTTTCCTTGGCTGATGATTTTTGGAAGCTTGGTTTTTATTACACACCAAGAATGGAATAAAATATTAGCCTATTTCCAACTAAAAATTTCGATCTATGGTAGTGGAAATTATAAAACAAAACCGATACTATTTCCTATACTCCTCTTATTCTTTTGTGTGCAAACTCTTTTACCGCTTAGACATTTTTTTTTAACAGATAATGTGTTGTGGACAGAAAATGGATTTCGTTTTTCTTGGCATGTAATGGTAATGGAAAAAAATGGATTTACAGAATTTACCGTAGTTGACAATACCACCAAAAAACGTTGGAAAGAATATCCTTCAAAACGATTGACTACCATTCAAGAAAAACAAATGAGTTTCCAACCCGATATGATTTGGCAATATGCCCAGTTTTTAAACAAAAAATATCAAGAAAAAGGGTTTACAAATGTTTCCATTTATGTAAACTCCAAAGTATCGCTAAACGGTAGGCCTTCCAAAAGATATATTACCGCAAATAAAAACTTGCTTGAAATAACTAACGTCGATGATATTTATGGCTTTATAGAGGAGTAATAATATTTGATAGAGCTCTAATTGTGAAATCAATGAAAAAAAAAGTCTTCCCAAATTGGAAAGACTTTTAAGTTGACCCACAAGGATTCGAACCTTGACTGACGATACCAAAAACCGGAGTGCTACCGTTACACCATGGGTCAATATTTCAATGCTCAAGCACACTCGCTTAAGCAGGCGCAAATTTAATACAAAATTTCTTTTCAGAAAAAATATTTTTTACTTTTTTTAAGGCAATTTATTTAACAAACCATTTACATTTTAATTTAGTAAATTCGCCTCAGATTATAAAACTCGCATATGCTCTCATTTAATTATAAAAAATACAATACCGTCTTAGGATGGTTCACTTTTTTAATTGCGTTAATTACCTATACTTTAACCTTAGAACCTACAGTAAGCTACTGGGACTGTGGCGAATATATTTCAACCGCCGTAAAGTTAGAGGTAGGCCATCCACCAGGTGCTCCCTTGTTTCAAATGTTAGGTGCATTTTTTGCCATGTTTGCTAGCGATGCTTCGGAAATTGCAAAAATGGTAAACTTTATGTCGGCACTTGCCAGCGCATTTACCATCTTATTTTTATTTTGGACCATCACTGCTTTGGCAAAAAAAGTAGTAATAAAAACACAAAAAGAAGTGAACAAAGCAAGTGCTTTTGCCATTTTAGGTAGTGGTTTGGTTGGTGCTTTGGCTTATACTTTTTCTGATAGTTTTTGGTTTAGTGCCGTTGAGGCCGAAGTTTATGCTATGTCGTCCTTTTTAATGGCTTTGCTGTTTTGGTTAGCCCTACATTGGGAACAAGAAATGCATAAACCACAAGGCAATAAATGGTTATTACTCATTAGCTTTGTAGTTGGACTTTCATTTGGAGTACATATCTTATCCTTATTGGTAATCCCTCCTATTGTATTTATCTACATTTACAAAAAATACCCTAGTCTAAACACCAAGCAATTTATACTTGCTAATATTGTATCTATTCTGGTATTAGCATTTGTGTTTAAATTTTTATTCCCATTTACCTTACGATTTTTTAGTGCATCCGAATTGTTTTTTGTAAATAATATTGGCTTACCATTTAATTCAGGAAGTATTATTGCAGGAATAGCTTTAATTGTCTTGTTCTATGTAGGGTTAAAGCAAACACGTAAAAAAAGAAAATATACCGCAAACCTATTATTGCTTTGTGTATTGTTTATCATGGTAGGATTTTCATCTTGGTTGATGTTGCCTATTAGAGCCAATGCAGATACTACAATTAACGAAAATAACCCTTCAAGTGCTAGAGAGTTACTCGCCTATTACAATAGAGAGCAGTATGGCGATGCCAATGTATTTTATGGCTCTTACTATTCGGAAACTGGCGAAAGAGATAAAAAACAACCGTTTAGAGATGCCAAGCCGAAGTATGAAAAAGATGAAAAAGCTGGTAAATATGTAATTGTAAATAATTACAAAGATGGCCTGCCAAATTTTACAGATAAACATAAAGGGTTTATTCCTAGAATGGTAGATGCTACTCCAAGTGTTGTGGCAAATTACAAAGCCGTTGCAGGTATTCCACAAAGAAGTAAACGCCGACCAACTTTTGGCGAAAACCTAAGTTTTATGATTACCTATCAGTTTGGCTATATGTACGGTAGGTACTTTATGTGGAATTTTGTAGGCAAACAAAATGATATTCAAGGTAATTTAGACAATAATGGAAACTGGCTTAGCGGAATCAATTTTATTGATGAAGTACGTTTAGGTTCGCAAAAAAATCTACCCTCTGAAGAGAAAAATAATAAAGGTAGAAATACTTACTTTTTCTTACCTCTAATTTTAGGGGTTATAGGCTTGGTTTACCATCTTTCTAAAGACAAAAACAACTTTTATATTTTATTACTATTCTTTGCTTTTACAGGATTGGCCATTATTTTTTATACCAATCCAAAACCATTTGAACCAAGAGAGCGAGATTATGCCGTAGTGGGTTCCTTTTATGTATTTGCCATTTGGATAGGTTTAGGCGTATTGGCTATTTTCGAAAAGTTTAAAGACAAACTAAACCCCAAATCCCTAGCCCTTATTACTTCAGTAGTTTGTTTACTTGCAGTACCCACGTTAATGGCTGCAGAAAATTGGGATGATCACGATAGATCAGGTAAATATTCCACTTATAACAATGCTAAGGCTTATTTAGATTCTTGTCAGGAAAATGCCATCATGTTCACCATTGGCGATAACGACACCTTCCCGCTATGGTATATGCAAGAAGTTGAAAATTACCGAACTGATATTAAATTGATAAACACCAGCTTATTCGCAAAAGATTGGTATATCGATCAACAAAAAAGGCAAACCTACAAGGCACCTCCTATTCCATCGCAATTAACCCATGATGATTATAAAGAAGGTTCTTTAGATGTAGCTTATTTTTATCCTTATCCGTTTCCACAGTTTAAAGATTCTGTAATGGATATCAAATTCTTTATGAAATGGATACAAAGTAAAGATACCAGAACTGCTATTGACTTTGAAGAAAATAACCATCCTGAAAAAGTGTACCCAACCAACAAAATTAGAATTCCGGTTGACAAAGAAGCTGTGCTTAAAAATGGAATTGTAGCACAAAAAGATGCCGATTTAATTGTACCGTATATCGATATTGAAGTAGCAGAATCTGCCTTGATAAAAAACAGAATTTTAATGTTAGATATTTTGGCCAATAACAATTGGGAAAGACCAATTTATTTTACGGGTGGCGCACAAGCAGCCGATGAGTATATTTGGTTAAAAGATTATTTGCAATTAGATGGACTTGCTTATAAATTGGTACCGATAAAAACACCTATTTCTAAAAAAAGCTTTTTAGATATGGGTAGAATTGATACCGAAAGCATGTATAACAATGTAAAAAAATGGTCGTGGAAAAATTCAAATGCAGATATTTATTTTGACCCTGAAACACGTAAAAATGGGATTTCTTTTAGAAATAGTTTAAGTCGCTTGGCAGATGAATTTATCAAAGAAAATAATTTTGCTAAAGCAGAAGAAATTTTAGATCTATCTTTAGAAAAAATGCCAATTGAAAAATATGGCTATTACCGATTGGTTATTGGGCATATAGAATCGTATTACAAAATTGACAAACCTGAAAAAGCGAGAAAAATTATAGAGTTTTTAGTGCAAAACTTTAAAGAAAAAATTACCTATTACAGTGGTGTTAGCTCTTACCAACTCACTGCTAATTTTAACGACTTAGAAGGAACTTTAGACCTATACAAATACATAATTGCTACCGTGCAAGAATACGACACTGAAGAATATACAGAAGTACTAAAATCTGATTTTATGAACTCTGTTACCTTATTAGAAGATGTTTTAGGTGGCTTAGAATAATGAAAACTTATTTTGTAAAAACTCCAGCAATACTCACCAAAATTTATGGTAAATATTGCTGGAGCAAAGCAAACACTTCTAAAAATAACAAAGAAATTTTCCTTACGTTTGACGACGGCCCCATTCCAGAAATTACATCGTGGGTATTACAAACCTTAGAAAAACACGGTGCCAAAGCCACTTTTTTTTGCGTAGGTCATAATATTGCAAAGTATCCAGAGGTGTTTTATCAAATTTTAAATAAAAACCACTCCATAGGCAACCATACTTTTTACCACAAAAATGGTTGGAAAACTGCAACGTCTAATTACCTTGAAGATGTGGAGAAATGTACGCTTGAAATTTGTGCACACTTCTCACAATTTAACAAAGACTTATTGTTTAGACCTCCTTATGGAAAAATCAAAAAAAAACAAGCCAATGCCTTGCTAAATAAAGGGTATAAAATTGTAATGTGGGATGTTTTAAGTGGTGATTTTGACCAAAAAATAACCCAAGAAACTTGCTATAATAATATAGTTAAAAATGTAGAAAATGGAAGTATCATTGTTTTACACGACAGCCAAAAATCTTTTGAAAATTTGCAATATACCTTACCTAAAATTTTAAAATTCTTTAGTGAAAAAAACTATGTGTTTAAAAGCTTGTAGCAGCAATTGCTTAAATTAACTTTTAAACTTTGCTACTTTAACTTTACAAACTTTAGTACTTTCAACTTTATAAACTTAGGTATATTGCTGTACCAAACTAATTAAAGTATTGGCATCTTGCAAGCCTGTTTGACGCCATTTCATCTCACCATCTTTATAAATAATAAAAGTAGGATTTCCTTTAATTCTCAAAGCAGCAGCAAGTGTTTCGTTTTTAGAGATGTCTATTTTTACCACCTTTGCCTTATCGCCTAAAGCCGCCGCTACATCACGTAAAGTAGAATGTAAACTTTGGTTGTCTTCATTTTCCCATTCTTTATGAAAATCAATTAGCGTAGGAATTTCTGAACCTATCAATTCGCCAAACTTAGTCATAAGCTATCGTTTTTTTGTGAAGCATATACAAATATAGTGTTTTATATCAAAAATGCAGATTATGAGTACTTTATTCAGTGTTTAGGCTCTGGTTTTATCAAAAATTTAACAAATATTTAATTTTTCTAAATATTCTTTTCAATGTGCACTGTATCAATTCCTTGTAAAAAGAATCAATATTTTCGGCAAAAGTTTTACAAATGCTTACTTTTACAAGAATAAAATTTCAACTATGGCCAATCAAAAACGACTTTTTCTAGTTGATGCTTTTGCACTTATATTTCGCGGTTATTACGCCTTTATTAAAAACCCTAGAATCAATTCAAAAGGCATGGATACTTCTGCCATTTTAGGTTTTATGAACTCTTTATTAGATGTGATTAAAAGAGAACGCCCAGACCATTTGGCGGTGTGTTTTGACAAAGGCGGTAGTGTAGATCGAGTGGAAATGTTAGAATCGTATAAAGCAAATCGAGACGAAACTCCAGAAGCCATACAACTTGCTATACCATACATTCAAGAAATTTTAAAAGCCATGCATATT
>JAUIAA010000088.1 GCA_030425715.1 Bacteroidia bacterium
GAGTAATGGAATCTTTATCTCCAGAAAGCATCATTATATTTTTAATACCAACTTTATGTAATGCTAAGATTGTTTCTTTTGCATCATCTTTTAATTCATCTGCAATAACTACATAACCTGCAAATTCATTATCAATTGCCACTAAAACAATAGATTCTACAATAAATTCTATTTCATTTGGTACTTTTATATTATTTGTAAGCATTAGGGCTTTGTTACCAACTAAAACTGTCTTACTATTTACAATACCTTTTAAACCTTTTCCTGCTATTTCAGATACTTCGGAAGCCTCATAATTTGCACCTTCCTCTTTGTATTCCATAATAGCTTTTGCAATAGGGTGCGTGGATTGCTCTTCCATAGCCATTAAGTACTTCATCATTTCGGCTTCGCTCAATGCAGGCAATTCGGATTCTTCCCAATCCATGATCTTAACATCCTTAATTTTGAAAACCCCTTTGGTTACTGTACCTGTTTTGTCCATAACCAATGTGTTTATTTTGGTCATTGTATCCAAAAAAGAAGCACCTTTAAATAAGATACCGCTTTTTGAAGCTGCTCCCAAGCCGCCAAAATAGCCCAATGGAATAGAAATAACCAAAGCACAAGGGCAAGAAATTACCAAGAAAATTAACGCTCTGTACAACCAATCATTAAAGACATAATCCTCCACAAAAAAGTAGGGCATAAAAGTAACGCCAATAGCCAAAAACACAACGATGGGTGTATAAATTCTTGCAAATTTTCTAATGAATAATTCTGTTTTAGATTTGCGAGCTGTTGCATTCTGTACCATATCCAAAATTCTGGCAATGGAACTATCTTTAAATGCTTTGGTGGTTTCTATTTCAATTACGCCGTCTAAGTTTATACTCCCAGCAAATACCTTATCACCTTTTACAATCGTATCCGGCTTGCTCTCGCCTGTTAAAGCCGCTGTATTGAAAGAGCCTTTTTTAGAAAGTAAAACACCATCTAAAGGTACTTTTTCACCTACACGAATTTGAATTTTCTCTCCTATATTTACGTCCTCTGGTGAAACACTTATATAATCACCATCACGAAACACATTGGCTTCTTTTGGTCTAACATCTAATAAAGCTTTTATATTTCTTTTGGCTCTGTTTACTGCTGCATTTTGGAATAATTCTCCAACACCATAAAACAGCATAACGGCTACACCTTCTGGATATTCACCAATAACAAATGCCCCAATAGTAGCAATAGACATTAAAAAAAATTCTGTAAAAACATCGCCTTTTTTAATACTCTCCCAACCTTCCTTTACAACTGGAAGTCCTACTGGTAAATAAGCAACACCATACCAAACAATACGAACCCAATCTTTAAAAAATGCAACATTAAAATAATCTAAAGCAATACCTATCATTAGCATTGTAAAACTTATGATTGCAGGAGTATAGGCTTTGAAATTATTAGATGGACCACTATGGTCGTGACCATGATCTTGACTATGTGCTTTTTCTGAATTTGGTTTTACATCTCTTAAATTGACTTTCTTTTTTTTCATTTTGAATGGAATACTATTTGAATATCGTTAGGAATTGGCATAGATTTTAATGGTGAAACATTTGCACCACCTGTATTGCCTAGTGGTACGTAATTAATAAACGATTTCCAACCCCCAACAATTAACCTTATGATTTGCCCAAACACTTCTTTAACATTTCTTTGCATAAACCCCAATTTTAGCATTAACCAATGTGAATAGGTGTGCTCAATTGGGTAAGATTGTCCTATTATATGACTTCTTTCTAAATGATGCCACGCATTTGTAAAATCATTATTAGCAAGAGCAACATCATATAAACCAAGTTCTTTATTATAAGCATCTTTTAAATGTTTTGGTATTTTAAAATTGAGTTTCATTACTATCTATTTTGAGGGTAAAAATACAATACCAATACCTGCAACGGAAGTGCAATTATTGCCCACTACACTTATCGCAAATTCCTTTTACCACCAAGTTTATATTTTCTGAAACAAAACCATCTGGCACTTTTATCTGTGGGATTTTATGCTCTGTTAAACAAATGGTTTGGTTGCAATTATTGCAATGAAAATGGAGGTGTAAATCCGTTTCAATTTCGCAATTGCAGCCCTGTTCGCACAGGGCGTATTTTGTAATTCCTGTACCATCGTCTATTTGATGTACAATCGCTTTATCTTCAAAGGTTTTTATGGTTCTATACAATGTCGTTCTATCTGCTTTTTCAAATGTATTCTCTATATCGCTTAATGTCACGGCTACTTGTCTTTCCGCAAGGAATTTATAAATCAATAAACGCATTGCGGTAACCCGTATCTTTTTTGATTCTAAAAATTGCTCGATTGTTTCCATCATTAATGTGAATGTTCTGCCTCGCCTTTTTTCATTTGGGCATTTAAATAATAAGCATTATTATAAGCAAATTTAGTGTTCTTATCTATTGTATCAACAAATTGAACTGCTATCCAATTCGTATCTTTTGCTCCCAATAGCACCTCAACTGGCTTAAAACTCCAATCGTTATTTTCCTTTTCTACTGAAAAAACATAGAATTTATCGCCTTCTTTTATGATGGCACTTTCTGGTAATGCCTTTGTTTTAGAATTTTCGACTTGAATTTTACCTTGAATATACATGCCAGGTATTAAAATGTCCTTTTTGTTTTCAATTTCCGCGTGCACATGTACTGCTTTAGGGTTGTCTTCAAAGGTTTTACCTACCGAGTAAATTTCTGCAGTAAGTTCTTCTCCTGGAATAGATTGCACATTAAAAACTACTTTTTGTCCCTTTTTAACTTTGTATACATCTTTTTCAAACACCATTAAATCGGCGTGAACATGGTGCGTATTTACAATTTCAAACAGTTCGGTTTGTGGTTCCACATATTGACCCGTTTTAACTTCAACCTTTTGCACAAAACCTTCAATAGGACTACGTAATGAGATGCTTTGCGCGATTTTACCATTTCGTACTGATGTGGTGTTCACGTTTAATAATTGTAATTGTGCTTCCAATCCATCTACCAATGCTTTTGAGGCTTGATATTCTGCTTCTGCTTTTTGAAAGTTTGAGCCAGAACCCACACCTGCGCCATATAATTTTTGTTGACGTTCATAGTTTTTCTTTAAAAAATCACTATTGCTATACGCATGCAAATAATCGGTTTGCATTTTTATGATATTTGGATGCGAAAGATAAGCTACTACTTGCCCCTTATTTACTTTATCGCCTTCAATAACTTTTATAGATATCACGTTTGCCCCAATAACCGAAGTAATGGCCGCTTCGTTTTGTGGCGGTACTTCTAATGAACCATTCGCCTCTACATAACCGCTCATATTACGTAATGCTATGGTATCTATTTTCATTTTTAAAGCTTGGAATTGCTGTTCTGAAAGCATCGCTTCTCCGCCTTCATCATGATGGTCATGAGTTTCTGTTTTTGAAGTTTCGCTATGTGAATGTTGATCGCTTGCGTTAAGGTTTTCTTTATTCCCACAAGCAGTTGCTAAAATTGATACTGTAAAAAGAATCAAAAATTTATATACTATGTTTTTCATCTGTTAAAATTTTGTGTGTTATTGACCATTACTTGCCAAATGTCCGCCTGCCAACCGCAGGCAGGTTATGGGTTTTCATTTTCTTATTGCTTAAAATATTGTAATTGAAATGTGCTTTGTAAATAATTTGTTAAGGCTTCTTGTGCGTCCAATTCAGATTGAATCGCTTCTTTTATCAATTGGGTAAATGCTGTATAATCTATTTCACCTTCTTTATAAGCCAATAAAGCACCAGACCTTTGTGCTGCCGTAAGCGGTAACACTTCATTTTTATAAAATAGCCAAGACCTTTTCCATTTTTGATAATTTTCTTTGGCTTGGATAAATTTAGATTGTACTTCTTGCTTTTTGAACTGTAAGTTGGTATCCGCAATTTCCTTATCCATTTTTGCCGTTTTAACCCTTGTTTTATTCTTACCTGACAAAAATGGGACGGAAATTCCTGCTTGATAAGTATAAAAACCAGAAGCTCCATTTATCTTTTGCAAACCACCTTGAAGATTAAATTTGGGCAGGTTATCTGCTCTAGCTGCCTTATAGGTTGCCTCTGCTTCTGTGATTTGTAACTCTGCTATATTGTATAATGGATGCGCTTCCAAACTAAAAGTATCCATTACCACATTGTTTGTCATTTCAACAGTGTTTGGAACGGTATAAAATCTATCGGTAACCAACCATATATTCAATTGCTGTAAGGCAATATGGTAGTTACTCTTTGCTTGCATCAACTTATTTTGAATCTGTAAAGATTGATTTTTTGCTGCCGAATACTCTAATTTTGAAATGGCTTCCACTTGGTAATTCAAGACAACTGCTTTTTCAAAGTTGGTATAAATAGAATCTAGCTCTTTGTACAAATTATAATTCCTTTTGCTCTGTAAAGCGTTTGCCCATGCCCTTTTCACTTCTAACTCCAACTCCAATTCTGAAAGCTGAAATGCTTTTTGAGCCAATTGAATACGTTGTTGTTGCAATTGTTTTTTTGCTGAAATACCAAATACATTAATATTGGATTGACCTACGCCGAAAATAGTATAAATACCAATTCCGTCATTGAGTTCTTCACCTCCTGTATAAATTTGAGTTGTACCCAAATCATAAGCTGTACTCTTTAATTGCTCTTGTTTATTAATTTCCAGTTGTTTTTGTTTTAAAAGCGGATAATTCTCTTTTGATAGCTTTACCGCTTCTTCCATGGTAATCACTGGAAAATTATCGTTCGTTTGTTGTGCATTTACATGGCTAGGCAACATAAAAACAAAAGCCAGCATTGCTGTAACTGTAATTACTTTTTTCTTCAATTTAAATTTTAAAGATTTGGTTTCTACCCAATGATACAATATAGGAATGATAAACAAGGTCAATAAGGTTGAAGTGAGCAAACCACCTATCACAACCGTTGCTAAAGGGCGTTGCACTTCTGCACCTGCTGTTGCCGAAATTGCCATAGGTAAAAAACCCAACACATCCGTAAAAGCAGTTAACATAATCGGTCTGATACGTCGTTTTGTACCTTCAATAATTCTATCTTTTAGATTCGTAACCCCTTCTTCTTTCAATTCATTTAAGCCACTAATCATAACCAATCCATTTAAAACGGCAACTCCAAAAAGTACAATAAAGCCAACACCTGCAGATATACTAAAGGGCATATCTCGCAACCATAAGGCTACCACGCCACCAATGGTTGCCATAGGAATGGCGATGTAAATCATTAAAGTTTGTGGCAAAGATTTTAATGCAAAGTAAATCAATATAAAAATAAGCAATAAGGCGATGGGTACCACCATTTGTAATCGGTTACTGGCACGTTCTAAGTTTTCAAAAGCACCACCATAACGAATAAAATAACCCGCTGGCAATTCTAGTTTTGCATCTAATTTTGTTTTTATTTCGTTTACCAACGATTTTACATCGCGCCCTCTAACATTGATCCCAACATAAGTTCTTCGGTTGGTATTGTCCCTACTAATTTGCATAGGACCTGCTTTGTAACTTACCTTGGCTATTTCGCGCAATGGAATTTGCGCACCTGAAGGCAAATTGATAAACAAATTTTGAACATCTGTAATATCCTTACGGTTGTTAGAATTTAATCGCACTACCAAATCAAATCGCTTTTCCCCTTCAAAAATCGTTCCTGCAGTACCACCTGCAAAAGCCGATTGCACCATTTGATTCAATGTATTTATTTGCAAGCCATATTGTGCTAATTTACCTCTGTTGTAAGTAATGGTCATTTGCGGTAAACCCGTTGTGGCTTCGGCTTTCATATCGCCAATACCCTCTGTACCTGCAATAATTTTAGTTATTTCTTCAGCTTTTTGAGATAAAACATCAATATCTTCACCATATAATTTTATAGCGATATCTTCTCTAACCCCTTCAAGCAATTCGTTAAAACGCATTTCAATGGGTTGGGTAAACTCATAATTTACGCCTGGAATAATTTCAACTGCTTTTTTCATTTTTTCGATGAGTTCCTCTTTAGAGGCAACTGTAGTCCATTCGCTTTTCGGTTTCATAATCACAATAACATCTGCCAAATCCATGGGCATAGGGTCTGTAGGAATTTCGGCAACACCAATACGACTGACTACTTTTTCAACTTCAGGGAATTTTGCTTTTACTATCTGTTCTATTTTGGTGGTGGTTTCAATGGTTTCAGTAAGCGAACTTCCTGGTTTTAAAATGGCGTGAAAAGCAATATCGCCTTCATCCAATTGCGGAATAAACTCACCTCCCATTCTGGTAAACATAAAAATAGTAATTCCGAATAAAACAACGGCAATACCTATAATGAGTTTGCCTTTTTTCAAGCCTTTCTCCAATAAGGGTTGGTATTTGCGCTCTACCCAATGCACAAACGCATCGCCATAGGATTTTTTATCTGACTTTGGTGCTCTTAAAATTAATGCAGACATCATGGGTACGTAGGTTAAACAAAGCACCATGGCACCTATCATGGCAAAAATAAAGGTCAACGCCATAGGTTTGAACATTTTTCCTTCAATACCTTCTAATGCTAAAATTGGTAGAAAAACAATGAGGATGATGAGCTGACCGAAAAAGGCGGCATTCATCATTTTTTTTGAGGCATTAGCAGCTATATTATCTCTTTCTTTTGTTGTTAGTTTTCGCTTTTTTAAGATTTGTGATGCAATCAGAAAAACGGTGCTTTCTACAATAATGACCGCGCCATCAACAATAATTCCGAAGTCGATAGCTCCCAAACTCATCAAATTTGCCCAAACATCAAATGCATTCATCAATATAAAAGCAAAGAGTAAGGATAACGGAATGGTGGAAGCTACAATTAAACCACCACGCCAATTTCCTAACAAAAAGATAAGTACAAAAATAACGATTAAAGCACCTTCAATAAGGTTTGTTGCTACAGTTGACGTAGTTTCGGCTATTAATTTGCTTCGGTCTAATAAAGGTTCGATAATCACACCTTCGGGCAACGACTTTTCAATTTGAGACATTCGTGCTTTTACATTCTCAATAACCTTATTGGAATTTGCCCCTTTAAGCATCATGACCAAACCACCTACAACTTCGCCTTCACCATCTTGCGTTAATGCACCATAACGAATGGCTGAACCAAACTGAACGGTGGCAATATCGCCAATGGTTATGGGAATATTATTGGTGTTTTTTACCGTTATTTTTTTAATATCATCCAAACTACGTACCAAACCTTCGCCACGAATAAAATTGGCTTGGTGGTTTTTCTCGATATAGGCACCTCCTGTATTTTGGTTATTGGCTTCAAGGGCTTCAAATATATCGGTAATGGTCAATCCAATCGCACGTAATTCGTTCGGATCCACCGCTACTTCGTATTGTTTTATTTTTCCGCCAATCGCATTAACCTCAATAACTCCTTCTACCATCGCCATTTGACGCTGTACAATCCAATCTTGCATGGTTCGTAAGTCGGTAACGGTATATTGGTCTTTATATTCTGGTTTTACTTTAAGTGTGTATTGATAAATTTCTCCCAATCCTGTTGAAATGGGTCCCATGGTAGGTTGGCCAAATCCCTCGGGTATTTGTGTTTTTACCGCATTTAGTTTTTCTGCTACCAGTTGACGAGGGAGGTAAGTTCCCATAGCATCGTGAAAAACAATGGTAACAACCGACAAACCAAAACGGGAAACCGAGCGGATTTCCTGTACATTAGGAAGGTTACTCATGGCTATCTCTACGGGATAGGTAATAATTTGCTTAATGTCTTCTGTTCCTAAATTTGGAGCTTGCGTAATGACTTGCACTTGATTGTTGGTAATATCTGGAACCGCATCTATGGGTACTTTGGTCATACTCCAAATACCTGCTACTATAATGGTAAGCGTAAGCAAACCAATAATAAATTTGTTATGGATTGAAAAATCAATGATTTTATTGATCATAGAAAGTATATTAATTCAGTTAAACTTCTCGATAGGATTCTGATATAAAAATTAGAATCCTTCGAAATAATAAAATCCTTTAATAAGGTT
>JAUIAA010000089.1 GCA_030425715.1 Bacteroidia bacterium
AGTAAACCCAATAATTGTATGTGCCAAGGGTACTCCAACATTTCTAAGTACAGTAGAATCTGTTAAATCTCTTTGTAACCTTGAAATAGGAAGTTTAGCAGAAAGATGTTCAAAAATGGCATTTGCAATCCCTAAATTTCCTTCTGAATTTTCAAAATCGATAGGATTTACTTTATGTGGCATTGCGGAAGAACCAACTTCTCCCTTTTTAATTTTTTGTTTAAAATAGTTCATGGCAATATATTGCCAAACATCTTTATCTAGGTCCATTACAATGGTGTTGATTCTTTTTAGCGCATCAAAAAATGCAGCTAAATAATCGTAATGTTCAATTTGCGTGGTTGGAAAGGAGTGTTTTAAACCTAAAATGTTTTCTACAAAATGATTTCCAAATTTTTGCCAATCATAATCTGGATAGGCAACCTTATGTGCATTGAAATTACCTGTAGCACCACCAAATTTTGCGGCAAAAGGTATGTTTTTTAAGGTTTTGAATTGTTGGTTTAAACGCTCAACAAATACATAAAATTCTTTTCCTAATCTGGTTGGAGATGCAGGTTGCCCATGGGTTTTAGCCAACATTGGTATGCCAGACCACTCCTTGGAAAGTTCACTTAATTTTGCAATTAAAATGTTTAGCTCACCAATATAAACTTGCTCATATGCCTCTTTTAAAGACAATGGAATTGCTGTATTATTGATGTCTTGAGAGGTCAATCCAAAATGAATAAACTCCTTATAGCTCTGTAAATCTAAAACATCAAACTCTTCTTTAATAAAATATTCTACAGCTTTAACATCGTGGTTGGTTATTTTTTCAATATCTTTAATTTTTTGCGCATCTTCTGTCGAAAAATTTTGATAAATAGACCTAAGCTGGCTATACAATTGCTTGTCAAAATTTTTTAGTTGTGGTAACGGAAGCTCACATAAGGCAATAAAATATTCTATTTCAACTTGTACCCTATATTTAATCAAAGCTTCCTCTGAAAAAAATGGCGCTAAAGGTGCAACTTTACTCCTGTATCTACCATCAATTGGAGAGATTGCATTGAGACTTGTTAAA
Organism: Bacteroidia bacterium; assembly: GCA_030425715.1. Classification (GTDB taxonomy): domain Bacteria; phylum Bacteroidota; class Bacteroidia; order Flavobacteriales; family Flavobacteriaceae; genus Lutimonas. Next base: position 1,067 of record JAUIAA010000089.1, read on the forward strand.
TTCATGTAGGTGATTTTTAAAGTATTTGCAAAATTAATATTTTTCTATTAAAAACACCTATCATTTAAGGGCTAATACCGATAAATATCTAGGCTATTTTTATGCAGAAGAGATTGCTTTTCGTTATTTTTACTCCCAATAGTTTTATAAAAATTGAACATAAATTAGCAGATGCACATTTTAGTAATAAATTCGGGTAGTTCATCCATAAAATTTCAATTGTTTCAAATGCCTAATGAACGGGTAGTTTGTAGTGGATTGGTAGAACGAATAGGGTTGGAAAATGCCGAGATTCATTATAAATCAGAAAAAACAGAAATTACATTAACACTTCAGATTGAAAACCATAAAAAAGGTTTAGAAGAGGTGGTTAAGTTGTTGCTAGATAAAGAGATTGGTGTAGTAAAAAATGCTTCTGAAATAGGAGCTGTTGGACATAGGGTAGTACATGGTGGGAGTACATTTGCAAAAACAACCTTGATTGATGAGAAGGTAAAATTAAAAATTAAAGCCCTTTTTGCCATTGCCCCATTGCATAATCCGCCAAATTATGCGGGAATAGAGGTGGCAGAAGAATTATTTCCCAAAGCAAAGCAAGTTGCAATTTTCGATACCGCATTTCACCAAACAATACCCGAAGTAGCATATACTTATGCTTTACCCAAAGAATTGACAGCAAAAAATAAAATTAGATTATATGGTTTTCATGGTACCAGTCACAAATATGTTTCTCAAAAAGCAATAGCACATTTGGGAATAACGAATAGTAAAATAATAACCATTCATCTGGGCAATGGTTGTAGTATTACTGCCGTAAAAAATGGTAAAAGTGTGGATCACTCTTTAGGGTTTGGGCCCGTAAATGGATTGGTAATGGGTACTAGGAGTGGAGATATTGACCAATCTATAATTTTTTATATGATTAATACACTAGGTTATACGCCTAAACAAGTTAATAATGTATTGCAAAAAGAAAGTGGTATGCTGGGGTTGACCGGTTTTAGCGATTTACGCGAAATTGAAGCTGCAGCAGAAAAGGGCGATAGAGATTGTAAATTGGCATTAGAGATCAATACCTACCGAATAAAAAAATATATTGGAGCGTATGTTGCAGCCATGAATGGGGTAGATGCTTTGGTTTTTACAGCGGGTATTGGAGAAAATTCTGATGTAGTAAGAAAACTAGTTTGTAAAGATTTGGACTTTTTTGGAATTGATTTAGACGAAGAAAAAAACAAAATAAGGAGTAAAACTCTAAGAGAAATTCAAAAGGAAAATGCCAAAGTAAAAATTTTGGTAATTCCAACCAATGAAGAAATTGAAATTGCACAACAAACCTATCAACTTATCTCAAAATAAAAAATGATGAAAGACACAGAGTATGCACCATTTTATGCACCTTACATACAAGCTGTAGATACCAATAAATCTATAGTTTTAAACCTAGAAGATTCGCTACAACAAGCAAACAAATTATTAAATGGTATAAATTCTGAAAAAGAATTGTACCAATATGCAGCTGGAAAATGGACCATTAAAGAAATTGTATTGCATTTGATAGATGCAGAAATGGTTTTTAATTATAGAGCACTTCGTTTTGCTAGAAATGATAAAACGGCATTATCAGGTTTTGAAGAGAATGATTATGTGCAAAATTCAAATGCGAATAGTATAGATTTTAAAGTGCTGATACATGATTTAAGCGATTTGAGAAAATCTACCATTAATCTATATAAAAATATGGATGATGAAATGTTGCAAAGAGGCGGTAATGCAAGTGCTAATTTTATGTCGGTAAGAGCTATAGGTTATATTACTTCGGGGCACTTATTGCATCATTTACAGGTGATTAAAGAAAGGTATTTATAATAAATGACAGAATTTATTCGTTATTAATAGCAAATTGTTAGAAAAATGGATAAAAAAATTAAAAGTAAGTCTTCTAAAAAGAAGTCTACAAAGGCTGTAATGCCTTCGATTTATGATGCCAAAGAATTTTCGTTAATGGAACAGGAGTATGAAAAATATGTACTTCGTATTAAAAATTTAAGTAGAGGGATTTCATAATCCCTCTACTTAAATTTTTTTATAACTCTTTTATTTTGATATTTCTAAAAGACACAGTATCGGCATGATCTTGCAAACCGATACGTCCAGTTTGGTGAATTCCGAAACTTTTCCAGTTTTTAAATTTGGAGTTTTGAACCAATGCTTCCCAGCCTTCTCCATGCACAGGAAATTCAACAATTAAAACTTTATTCAACCAAACTTTACCAGTATTGGTATTGTGATCTACTTTTAAAACACAGGTATTCCACTCACCTGCAGGTTTTACCACCAATTGCGAAGGCGCAATCATATCATATAAAGATCCAGCTCTATGATTTTCAAGTTTGCCATCTGGATGTCTTTCATTGTCTAATACTTGAATTTCTGGCCCAGTTAAGTAAGGAACAACGAACTCTTCACTTTCTTGTACACCCCAAAAAATTCCACTATTTCCACCTTCAGATATTTTCCAATCTATAGATAACACAAAATTGGTAAATTCTTTATCTGTAACAATATCGCTACCACCTTTATCTCTGTTAGGAGCAGGAGTAAAAACCATTGCATCGTCTACAATAGTCCATTCACTGCCAACACTATCCTTTAAATATTGATGCCACCCGTTAAATGATTTCCCATCAAATAAGGTTACCCAATCGCCTTCGATTTCGGGTATTTTATCTATGGTTCTAGATTCTATACTCATTTCCACTTGCTTATCCGATTTCATTTTTTTTAAAACATATTTTGTTCCAAAAAAACCGACAGCAAATACTACCGCTAAAATGATTACTTTTTTTAACATAATTTATTTTTTAAAGTTTTCGCAACCAAATATTTCTGTAACTCACACCACTACCATGATCTTGCAATTCGAGAGCATCATTGCCATGGGCAATATTTTTAGGAGCACCAATATATTCTGTGGTTCCTTGTAATTTAAAATGATCTTGCACTAAAATCCCATTGTGCAAAAGCGTTAGGGTGCCTGATTTTATTTTTTTACCATCCTTATCAAATTCAGGCGCATGAAATATAATATCATAAGTGTTCCATTCACCTGTTGGAACGGATGCTTTTGCTAAAGGAATGGACTGTTTGTACACAGACCCTACTTGGCCATTGGCATAGGTTTTATTATTGTTATTGTCTAATACTTGTAGCTCATACCTTTTTTGTAAAAATACACCACTATTCCCCCGGTTTTGCCCATCTCCTTCTATTTTACTTGGCGATTTCCATTCTAAGTGAAGTTGTACACTTCCAAATTTTTCTTTGGTTTGAATATTTCCAGCTCCTGGTTTTACTGTAAAACTACCATCTTTATTAATAATCCACTTTGCCGAAGAGCCATTGTTTACACTTTCCCAAGCATCTAAATTTGCTCCATTAAACAAAACTATTGCATCTGAAGGTGCTTGGTTATTTGCAGATGGGGTTACCGATGGAGGAACTGGACTCCAAACTTCTGTTGCTTCTGGTTTAGTAGGTGGTTTACCTTGTCCAAATACAATTCCAGTACAAAGAATCACACCTAATAAGATTGCTTTTTTCATTGTAATAATGGTTTATATCCCTAATATATTTTTTAAAGTTTGTTTGTCAATTTCAGAGCCAGCAAAATCATCAAATCTTTTTTGTGTTGCTTCAATAATATGATTTTTAATAAATGGAGCGCCTTCTAAAGCACCTTGTTCTGGTGATTTGATACAGCATTCCCATTCCATAACAGCCCAAACATCACAACCATATTGGGTTAATTTAGAAAAAATAGTTTTAAAATCTATTTGTCCATCCCCTGGAGATCTATATCTTCCAGCTCGGTTACTCCAATCTTCATATCCACCAAAAGTACCTTTTTTTCCTGTACTATTAAACTCTGCATCTTTTACATGAAACATTTTAATATAATCGTGGTAAAAATCAATGTATTGAATATAATCTAATTGTTGCAATACAAAGTGGCTAGGGTCGTATAATATATTGACTCTTTTATGATTGTTGGTAGCTTTTAAAAATCGCTCAAAAGTAACACCATCGTGTAAATCTTCACCAGGGTGTACTTCGTAGCAAACATCTACACCTTGCTCATCAAAAACATTTAATATAGGTAACCACCTGTTGGCAAGTTCTTCAAACCCTAATTCAACTAATCCATTTGGACGCTGTGGCCAAGGATGGGCTGTATGCCAAAGTAAAGATCCAGAAAAGGTTCCGTGTACATCTATCTCTAAATTTCTACTTGCCTTAGCACAATTTTTTACTTGCTCTATAGCCCATTTGGTTCTAGCCTTAGGATTGTTTTTATAGGCATCAGGTGCAAAATTATCAAACATAATATCATAAGCTGGATGTACTGCAACCAATTGTCCTTGTAAATGAGAGGCCAATTCTGTAATTTCTAAGCCATATGAATTCACTTTTCCTTTCAATTCATCACAGTAAGTTTTGCTTTCTGCAGCCTTGTCTAAATCGATTAATCGGTTTTCCCAAGTAGGAATCTGAATACCTTTATAGCCTAAGTTCGCAGCCCATTTACACAATCCATCTAAATTGTTAAAAGGTTCCGAGTCGCCCATAAATTGCGCCAAGAATACAGCAGGTCCTTTAATTGTTTTCATACTTTAATTTTTATAAATCTTTCCAAACATTACCTTCCTTATGTGAGGCTACTGTTTGTTCAATAAATTTCATTCCTCGTACTCCATCTTTCATTGTAGGAAATTCTCCAGAATTATATTCTTGATTTCTAATGGCTTTTGCAACACCTTTGTAAATATTTGCCATAGAATCAAAAATACCTTCGGGGTGACCAGGGGGAAGTTTGGTACCATCTAAAGACAATGCACTATTATAAGCATGACCTGGTTTTAAAACCTGCATCGGTTTATCATCCGTTAAATAGTATAAGTAATTAGGGTCTTCTTGCGACCAGTTAAAACCTCCTTTGTTTCCGTAAATTTTAACTTGCAAACCATTTTCTTCTCCAGTAGCAATCTGACTGGCTCGAATAACACCTTTGGTATTTTCGTTAAAGCGAATCAATACAGTTCCGTCAATATCTAAAGGATTGTCTTTGTACAATGTATTTAAATCTGCCAAAACCGATTGTACTTCTTTACCAGATAAAAATTCTGCCATTTGAAAAGCATGTGTGCCAATATCGCCAATACAACAGCTAATTCCAGCTTTTTTAGGATCTAAACGCCAAATAGAATTACGTTGTTCTTTATCGTGAATTACAGGATTAATCCATCCTTGGTAATATTGAATATCTACTTTGTGAATTTCTCCTAATTCACCATTTCTAATCATTTCTCTCATTTGGCGAACCATAGGATAACCGGTATAAGTATAGGTTACTGCAAAAATGGTATTCGCTTTTTGTTGCGCACTTTGTAATATTTCTGCTTCAGCAAAAGTAGTAGTCATTGGTTTTTCGCAAATGACATGAAATCCATGGTCTATCAATTTTTTAGCCATTGGAAAATGCAAGAAGTTTGGTGTAAGTATAGAAACTACTTGTATTCTTTCTTCCAAAGGCAATGCCGTTTCCTTTTCTACAAAGGTGTCAAAATCTGGGTAAATCCTATCTGTTTTTACATCTATTTCTTTCGCAAATTCTATATTAGCTTTAAAATCAGGATTAAATACGGCGCCTGTAATTTCATAATTGTCGTTGATAAATGAGGCTACTCGATGCAATACACCAATCAATGAATCGCCTCCACCACCGACTATTCCAAGTTTAATTTTTTTTGCCCTTTTATTTTTCTTTATTCGGGAGAATTTTCTGTTTTTCTATTTTTCATATATATATTCAAACCAATAAATGCGACTATCAATATTGCGGGTAATGCAGACATGGTTCTTAATGCTTCTGAAGGACTGGCGCTATCCATAAGGTAGCCCATAATAGGCAAAACGATAGATACAGAGAGCATTCCAGCACCACCCATTATGGATAATCCTAGAGCACCAGTTTGCGGTAAATATTCAGCTACAAAACCAAGCATAGTTGGCCAGAAAAAAGTTACTCCAACTGCAAATACTGCTGCGGCCATAAATGTCATACTTCCACTAGTAACCGTTAATAACCATAAACCTGCAAAAGTAAAAATGGCCGAATATAAAAGCATACCAGCAGGTTTTAGTTTGTGAACAACAGGTCCAGCAAAAGCTCTACCTAAAGCCATAATTCCGTTAATAAATGCCAAAACGAGTAAAGGAACATCTACAGATGATTTTAATAATGATTCAATCCTTTGGGTAGTACCAAGTTCTGAAGCGGCGGTAAGTAGCATACAAAAAACCATAAATAAAAATAACTAGCATACATTTTACTGTTACTTACACCCAATTGCACTCTTTCGGTAACAGGAAATTTTTGTCCCCAAAATAATACTGCGTACAAAATTAACGGTATAAATAAGGTAAGTACCATAGCTTGCCAGCTTAGTCCCATAACATCCATAATTAACCAACCCACTATAGATCCGATTACAATTCCTCCTGGAAACCAAACATGAAACCTGTTGAGCATTTTGGTTTTATTTTTAGGATACATTGATGCAATCATAGGGTTTAATGCTGCTTCCACCATACCATTTCCTATACCTACAAATAAAGTTGCTATAAATAATGAAGTCATAGAGTCCGCCATAAGTGTACCAATAATACCCAAAGCATGCATAACAAAAGCAATCCAAGTTATTTTTTTGATGCCTAAAGAATCCACTAATGGACCCCCGATTATCATTGCAATAGTAAAGCCCCAAAATGCTGGAGTAAATGCATATCCAATTTGTTCTAGGGTTAAACCAATGCCTTCTGGACCAAAAACGGTTTCTAATCTTGCTCTAATAGCAAAAGTCATTGAAGTGGTAATTAAGGCAAGACAACTCGCCAGAAACAATCTATTTTTATTAATGTTTTCCATAATAAATTTTTAAGGTGGATGT
>JAUIAA010000090.1 GCA_030425715.1 Bacteroidia bacterium
CCGCCCGCATTTTATACTGCAGGTTGGCATGACCGAAAGAACAAAATACCAGCCAAGCCAAATGCCTTATTCAAAATTGGCAGTATCAGTAAGTTATATGTGGCTGTTGCCATTACCAAATTAGTTAAAGATAACCACTTATCGTTTGACAAAACAGTTGCGGATTACTTTCCAGAATTGATAGGTAGAATTGAATATGCCGATAAAATCACCTTGAGAATGATGGTACAACACCGCAGTGGTATCCCAAATTTTACCGACCATCCTGGTTTTTGGGAAGCACCACAGGAAAAAGGTACTAATGTACTTGAATACGCACTTGATTTACCTGCTAGCTTTAAACCAGATAAGGGTTATGAATATTCTAATACCAATTATTTGTTGCTTTCTAGACTTATTGAGCGGGTGATGGGTTATGGACGCCAGCAATATATAAAGGAAGAAATCTTAATTCCTCTTGGTCTTAACCATACGTTCTTTTCGCTTGATGAGGTAGATATAGACACTGTAATGAGTGGTTATTATGTAGGTTATGATGAGGATTTAAAGACTAATGATTATGGATCTATGTTAGCAACAGCACAAGATGTAGGTATATTTTTGCGTGCATTAAACAATGGTTCTGTGTTTGATGAAGGAGAACAAGAAATCTATCCATATGAATACGAACATGGAGGTTTGATTCCTGGATATCAGTGTATTGCAGAATACCATAAGGATATTGACACCGTTGTAGTTCAATTTATGAACACCACTAATTTTGATGGATACAATTGGAACTTATCTCAAATCATAATAAATCGTATTGTGAAAATAGTGAAAAAACAAAAAAAGTAATCGACATAATTCAAAACAGTTTCTTACTAAAAATCACACACAGAAATAAGCTCTAATAGTTAAATGGATATGTTAGAATTTGAGAGAAAATCTCAATAAATTTATCTTAAATCTTAAATAAAAATATGAAAAAGCTAAAATTGTTTTTAATTCTAATTTCCTTAACTTATTCCTTTAATTACGTATTTGGACCAGAAATCAATAGCCCATTAACAAATGACGCACAAATCAGGACTATAAAATCTATTGGAGATATTATCAACGATAATTACATTTTTCCAGATGTATCTAAGAAAATTACTCTTTTGCTTAATGACAAATTGAAAAATGGAGAATATGATAGGATTACAGAGCCTTTCGAATTTGCAAAAAAAATAACTGAAGACATTCAATCATTTAATCAAGATAGACATCTAAGGGTATTCTATGAACCTAAAAGAATAGCGGAAGAAGATAAAGTAATCAGTACTGAAGATAGTATAAGGTTTGAGCAAGATTACATAGTGTCATTAAAAAAAAATAATTATTTCTTCAAAGAAGTTAAAATACTCGAAGGTAATATTGGGTATTTAGAATTTAGAAGATTTAGAGATCCTGATTATGGTATTGAAACCGTTGTTTCCGCCATGGGTTTTTTAAGCAATACAGATGCTATAATTATTGATTTGAGGAACAATGGTGGTGGTTCGCCAAACATGGTACAGTTTATTTGTAGTTACTTTTTTAAAGATGAAAGTGTTCATCTGAATTCTATTTATAAAAGAAAGCAGAATATTACCAAACAGTATTGGACATTACCCTATGTGCCTGGAAAAAGAATGCCACATGTACCGATATATATATTAACTAGTAATAGAACTTTTTCTGCTGCGGAAGAGTTTAGTTACAATTTACAAAAATTAAACCGTGCTGTAATTATTGGTGAAACAACAGGAGGAGGCGCTCATCCTGGAGGAAGGATTAAGGCAACGGATAAGTATAATGTTTGGACACCAACAGCACGCTCTATAAACCCAATAACCAATAGCAATTGGGAAGGTATTGGAGTTGCGCCCGACATTAATATCCCTGCAAATGAAGCACTAATTGAAGCTCATCTTAAAGCATTAGATTCTCTAAAAAGATTAAATACTGATGAGAAAAGTCAAGAATATTACAAATGGTATTTGGAAATGGTAAAAACAAAAAATAGTCCAGTAAATATCGTCCTATCAACCTTAAAAAGTTATGTAGGTAATTATGGAATACGCACTATTAGTCTGGAGAATGGCAACTTATATTACCAACGAGAAAATACAATGAAATATAAATTGACTCCAATGACTAACGATACTTTCATTATTGAAGAATTACCAGATTTTAGGATACAATTTATTTTAAAAAATAACAAAGTTGTTGCTCTAAAAGGTTTAAACAAGGATGGTACTTCTTCTGAATATAAAATTGACATGAACTAAAATACCTAACACCTCGACATTCAATAAACAAATCATGAAACCCTTAAGAAACTTAGTACTATTATTTATACTCACAACAATAGCTTGTGTACAAGAAAAAAAGACAAATCAAGAATATCATCCTGAAAAAGAACTTTTACTTAATAGAGAATATCTAATTGCTGTGCTAGACACGATTTGGCAGGAGGAACAAAATCCCATAAGATTGAGAGATTCTATGATAAACAAATATGGTGCAGATTCTGAACAAGCACAAAAATATCAGGAAATATATGAGCGAAACCACATGATCAATGAGAAAAAAATAAGAGACATTCTTGATAGTTATGGCTGGCCGAACAAAGAGATGAGTGGAGAAATGGGCAATAGGACTATCTGTAATGTTATTCAACATTCTGATAATGCCATACGGCTAAAATATCTTCCAATGATGAAACAAGCTGTTAACGAAAAAAAACTGGAGCCTAGCTTTTTGGTTAGAGCGGAGGATAGAATTGCAACAGAAAGAGGTGATTTACAAATCTATGGTGGACAAATGAAGTATTACCCAGAAATAAAAACTTTTAATGTATGGCCTGTTTACGACCCTGTAAATATCGACAAAAGACGCGCTGAAATCGGACTGGAGCCAATCGCTGAATTCCTGAAAAATCGATTTGACTTTGAATGGAATCTTGAGGAACAAATACTAAGAACCGAAGCATTTAAAAAGCAACAACAAAAAAATAAATAACATGTTACAACAATATATTCGATACGAAAATTTATATATGAACTTAAAATAAAGGAGGGTGATTAATAATTTATCACCATAAATTATAAAAAAATCTAAAGCAGGTGGCGTATACATAGTACTTCGTAGCTATCAAAATCCTGCAGGATACCACAAGGATATTGACACCGTTGTAGTCCAATTTATGAATACCTCTAATTTTAATGGTTACAATTGGAATTTATCTCAAATCATAATAAATCGTATTGTGAAAATAGTGAAAAGACAAAATCGTGTAAATCTATAACTCATCTTTTAATAATTACTTAGCCGCCATTACAATCCTATTACAAATTAATGTTTCTGGCATGCATATCGGGATTGGCTTCGCCTGTCCCTAATAACTCCCATCCTGCAAATAAAATCTGCAAATTGTTTAGCAGCAATTAACATCTGCTCAACAAAAAAGACGCTCGAGTAAACTCGGCGTCTTTTTGTTTCGAATCTGTATTTAGCAGATTTTATTTGATTGTGGAGATGGAGGGACTCGAACCCTCGTCCAAACAAGCAACTAAAGTACTTTCTACATGTTTAGTTTTTGTTTGATTTTCGATTCTAGGCTGACCAAAAACTGCCTACCCAAAACTTAGCTTTTTTAATTTCGAAATACAAACAAAGCAATTGTATTTCTAGGTTTATTTTTACGATGCCTCAATCCCGATAGTTATCGGGAAGAACGCCACAAACCAAGGCTTTCAAGAGACATTTAGCTTTCTGCCCTAGGCAGACGAGGCTCTATCTTACTGTGAATTCAGATTAAGCAGCTAAAGCGTAGTTATTCTCGCCGTTTAAAAAAATGAAATCGATTTTTACGAGTACTATTTCATTGCTCGACATGCTTATAGTTTAACCGACCTTGCTGTCAAAACCAGTCATCCCCAATATTTTTATGAACTTACTGCAAATGTATTAATTCTAAAATTAACAAACTTACATTTAAACACATTGCAAAATACGTACCAAACGCTTTTCTAGGGTAGATTTTATAAATTCGGAAATGTTGTCAGTACTACCATTTTAACAAAACTTATACAATGGGTAGAAAACACCTATATGATAAGGGTTTGAAGACATTAAAAAGGCTTTTATTCTTTTGGCGATTAAATAAATTTATGAAGAATTATTTGTTTGTTCCACAAATATACATACTTTTGGTAAACCAATTTGGTAAACCAATTTTAATATACCACCAAAATGATGAAAAAAACTTTATATATTTTACCATTATTACTCGTTCTTATTTTCTCTTTTACACCTAGTGTTTCTCATAAACTTGTAAGAAATAGCAAAGAATTACAACAAGCGATGGAGAAAGCAGAGCCTGGAGATATAATTAGCATGGCAAACGGTGTTTGGAAAGATGTAGCTATAAAATTTAAAGCACATGGTACAAAAGAAAAACCAATTACTTTAAGAGCAGAAACAGCGGGTAAAGTATTTGTGGAAGGGCAGTCTTATTTAAATTTAGGGGGAGAATACCTTGTTGTGGATGGTCTCTTTTTTAGAAACGGATATACACCAAAAAAGACAGTTATTTCTTTTAAAGTAGATTCGAAAAATATCGCTCATCACTCTAAAGTTACCAATTGTGTTTTAGATGGTTTTACACAGTTAGATAGAGATGTAAACGATCATTGGGTAGAGTTTTGGGGTAGAAATAATGAATTAAGTAACTGCTATATTGCAGGAAAGTCTAATCCTGGTCCTACGGTTAGAGTGTTTCTAAAAGGAAATGAACATATCTATAATTACCATACTATAAAGAATAACTATTTTGGAGAAAGACCAAGACTTGGTGGTCCGCATGGAGAAACCATGCAAATTGGAGATAGTTATACCTCTATGACTCCATCGCATACCCAAGTAGAAAATAATTTATTTGAGCGTTGTAATGGGGAGGTAGAAATTATTTCTAGTAAATCTAATTTTAATGTGTTTCGTCATAATGTATTTTTTGAAAGTGAAGGTTCTTTAGTACTACGACACGGAAATTATGCAAACATAGATGGTAATATTTTTATAGGAAATGACAACTCTAAATTTATTGGAGGAATTCGTGTTATAAATACGGGGCATTGGATTACTAACAATTATTTCTATAAATTAAAAGGAGAAGAGTTTAGAAGTCCGTTGGCAGTTATGAACGGAATTCCAAAATCTCCACTAAATAGATATAATCAAGTAACCGATGTTGTAGTTGCTTACAATACATATGTAGATTGTGAAACGCCTTTTCAATTTAGTGTGGGTGCAAATACTAGTAAAAGTGATGTATTGCCAGCTTCAGAAATCCGTTCTGCTAGACCCATCCGTACCATTGTTGCCAACAATATAATATACGACCAACAACAAGACAACAAAGCAATTGTTAAAGCATACGATACTATTGAAGATGTACATTTTGAAAATAATTACGCAAATTACAGCGATACCAGTGGTTTGGTAAAGAAGGGAATTTCTCAAGAAGATATGGAGATGCAAAAAGTATCCAATTGGTTATTTGTGCCAGAACAAAATATAGAAAATGTGTATCAAGGATTTGATTTTGAATCCATACAAAAAGATTTATTAGGAGCAAATCGAGAAAAAAATAATAGTGTAGGAGCTATTACTGTACCTACCCAAAGTGATAAAATTGCAATACAAAAAAAACAATATGGTCCTCAATGGTTTACGCCAGTTCAGAAAAAGGAAAAATCAAAAACAATTACCGTAAAAAATCCTAATGATTTGGTTTCAGCCTTAGTAAAAGCAAATGCTGGAGATGTTTTAGAGTTGAAAGCAGCGACCTACAAATTGGCAGAGCCTTTAAAAATATCCAAAGAAATTACGATCAAATCTTCTAGTAAACGTAAAGCAGTTCTAACTTTTGAGAATAAAAATACTAACCCACTCTTTCAAATGCTTCCAGGTGGGAAATTACGATTAGAAAATATTTCACTAAAAGGCAACGAGCAGCAAGATGCCATTGCAACTTTAGATAAAAATATGTCTAGTGCATATAATCTATGGTTACAAAATATAGATATTGAAGGGTATAAAAGTGTTTTGAAAGTTTCAAAAGGTTCCTTTGCAGATACTATTGCTGTAAAAAATTCAACTATTAAAAACTGTATTAACGGAATTCAGTTGGCAGAAGAGACAGATGATAAAGGAGATTATAGTGCGGAGTTTGTTTTTATTGAAAATTCAACCTTTGAAAATGTAAATAAAAATGTATTGAATTACTATAGAGGAGGTTATGACGAATCAACTATAGGAGGGAGTTTAGTGTTAAAGAATAATATTTTTAAAAACTCTGGATCTGAAGAGTCTAGCAAAATTTTACTACAAACTAGAGGTATTGTTAATATAGATTTCGAGAATAATGAATTTTTGAATAACCCTATTAGTTATGTAATTGTTTTATGGGGAGAAAAAGGGCAGGTTTCTGTGAATAATTCTCTTAAAAACTCTGGAGAAATAAAGGTAGAAGAAAACTTGAAAATGAAGTTAATGTATTAAACATCGACAATGAAGAAGATTTTTATAATGGGAACAAAAACATACGGTTTCTTCTGTTTTCTTTTAATGTGCTCCAACTTGTTAGGCCAAACTTTACCCGAAAATAGAGTAGTTACTGTTGACAGTTTATCCATGTATCTAAAAAAAGAGGTGCAACAAGAAATAAACCCACATGGCACTATTTCTACAGCTCGCCTTGCGGCCTATTTCCGTGAGAAATTTTCAGAAAGATATTATTTTGATTGGAAAAATACTGCGGATAAATTTAGAGAATATCAAGTCTTATATCCAGAAAAAAAGCAATATCATTTTGAAAGAGCAGAAGACCATCGTTCTAAGTTTTCGGCAACAACTCCATGGAAATTACCATTTAATTATTTGAATGGTAAGCCTGTTAATTCCTATGCCTTAAGACATTTGGCACGGCAACATAAAATGGTAGATATTGCCTTTGCCTATTTTTACGATACAGATAATAATAGTATTACCTATTTCACAGAACAGGTGCAGTCTTTAAACACATCTTTAAAGAAAGGTGCTTATGAAAAAATAGAGGATGGCAATGGTGTGTACGAAGCGTTTAGATCTGGATATAGAGTATTAAACTGGTTAGAAATTCACAATTTATTTTTAGGAGAAAAGGAGTATGATGACGAAGATCAGTTAAATACCATAGCAACTTTACTGCAGCATGGTGCCCATTTGTACGATACCAATCAAGAGTTTGTATCAGGAAATCACCAAACTAGAGGAATGTCTGGCTTAGCAATGATTGCCATTTTACTTAGAGACTTTAAAGGTACAGATGTTTGGTATGCCCATGCTATGAAACTCCTAGAGGAGCATATAACGAAGGAAATTAATGCCGATGGATTTCAGTTTGAAAGATCGGTTCATTATCATATGAGTGATATTGAAAACTATTATTTTGTATACCAACTTGCAAAAATTAGTAAGCTAAATATTTCAAAATTTTGGCAAGAAAAAATAAGAGCTTTATTTACCACCCTTGTAAAAATTGGATACCCTGATAAAAGCGCACCAGTTTTACAAGATGATACCGATATTCCGTGGGCAGAAAAGAACGATATTTCTGGGGCTTTAACCTTAGGATATCTTCTTTTTGAGGATCCAGAAATGGGGTACTTTGCCAATGCGCAGGTAGAAGCCAAAATGTTTTGGTTTCTCAATGAACAACAATTAGCGTTACTAGAAAATTTAAAACAGCAACAGCCAAAAGTAAACTCTACAGCATTTAAAAACACAGGATATTATATCATGCGAGATGGTTGGAAGCCAAATGGGAAAATGTTGATTATTTCTGCAGGACTTGATGCTGAGAAACCAGATCATCAACATGGAGATATTTTAGGGATCCAAGCTATGGCAAATCAAAGAGTAATTTTACCAAATTACCAAGTACGTTATTCTCTGGCAGATCTAGAGTTTTTTAAAAATTCTTTAGTTAAAAATGTTGCTTTGGTAG
>JAUIAA010000091.1 GCA_030425715.1 Bacteroidia bacterium
CTTCATACTTAATTCTTCCAACTCCTTTATAAAACTCTTTGTTACCTATTAAAACCATTTTGTTATTTGTTTTTTAATTTTATATCTAATTCGTTTTTCCACTTTTGATAGGCGTCCTCATATGGTACTTTATTGGATAAAGGCATATAAGTTTTCACATGATCGTTTTTTGTAATATTCTTACCAAAGTTTTGAAAATCACCATCGGTTAACCCCGCTGCTCTGGCAGCCCCAACAGCTCCAGTAGTATTGTAAATCTCTATTTCTTGCCCTATCAATGTTGCAACCGAATTGGCAAAAATTTCTGAACGAAATAAATTGTCGTTTCCTGCACGAATTACATTGATTTCGGTATTGTCTTTCTTTAACAAATCCATACCATAGGCAAAAGAAAAGGCAATACCCTCTAATGCTGCCCGATACAAATGGCCTTGACCATGCACATTTAAATTAATGTTGGCAAAATGTGCTCCTAAGGTACGGTTATTAAACATCCGTTCTGCACCATTACCAAAAGGCAAAACAGATAGCCCATCAGATCCTATGACAATTTTAGCAGCCTTTTTACTCATGTTTTCATAGGAGTTTTCTGCACATATTTTACGCAACCAACTGTACATAATTCCAGCTCCATTAATGTTTAACAACTTACCAACTACTGGTTTATTATTGGTGTAATTTACGTGGGCAAATTGGTTGATTTTTTCAATTTCATTTGGATTCATTTTATCAGTTACTGCATAAACCACTCCTGAAGTTCCTCCAGTAGCAGCAACTTCTCCATTATTAAAAATATTCAACGACAAGGCATTATTAGGCTGATCTCCTGAACGGTAGGTAATTGGCACCCCAACAGGCAGTCCCGACTCTTCAGACCCATGTTTATTTACAAAAGATTGGTGGATAAAATTCTCTACAATTTCTGGGGTAAAACTTTGGTCTATACCGTAATGATCTAACAACCAATCGGCTACTTTCTCTTCTTTGTAATCCCAGAGTATTCCTTCTGAAAGTCCGTTTTTAGTGGTATTAATTTCTCCTGAAAATTTCATGGCAATAAAATCTCCTGGCAACATATATTTATCAATTTTTTCGTAAACCTCGGGTTCATTATCTAAAACCCATTTCAATTTAGAGGCGGTAAAATTCCCTGGGGAATTGAGAAGGTGTTCCCTACACTTTTCATGTCCTATTTCAGCGAAAGCTTTATTACCAATTGCTACAGCTCTACTATCGCACCAAATAATGGCATTTCTAAGTGCTTTTTGGTTTTTATCTACCACTACCAAACCGTGCATTTGGTAAGATATACCAACGGCTTGAATTGTATTGGCATCTATTTTTGTAGTCTTTATAATTTTTTTTGTTGCCTTACACACATACTGCCACCACAATTCTGGATCTTGTTCCGCCCAATCTTTTTGTACTGAAATTATTTCCATTTCATTAACGGGTTCGTGAACAATACTTAAACTTCTACCTGTTTTACATTCTACCAAAGCGGCCTTAACCGATGAACTGCCAATATCAAATCCTAAGTAATACAAATTTTTAATTTTAATCTCGCTCGAATATAATCAATAAAGAATTACTTACGAAATTTTCAAATTATTAAAGTATTTTTGCCAAATGTCAAGAAAAAAGAAATTTCATTTATTCGAAAATATTGAGGTAATTGATGCTGCTGCAAAAGGCAAAACGGTTGCCAAAGCACCAGATGGAAAGGTTATTTTTTTATCAAATGCCGTTCCTGGAGATATTGTAGATATCCAAACGGGAAGAAAAAGAAAATCCTATTACGAAGGAAAAGCAGTAAAATTCCATAAATTATCGGATAAACGAACAGAACCTGTTTGCGATTATTTTGGTGTTTGTGGCGGTTGCAAATGGCAAAATATGAAATATGAAGCGCAGCTGGCTTTTAAACAAAATGAGGTAACCAATAATTTGATTAGAATTGGACATGTAGAATTACCAGAAGTTACCCCTATTTTAGGTTGTAAAGAAACTTATTTTTACAGAAATAAAATGGAATTTTCATTTTCTGCTTCAAGATGGTTGACCGAAGAAGAGATAAAAAGTGGTAATGATTTTAACAATAAAAATGCTTGTGGGTTTCATATTCCTAGAATGTGGGATAAAATTTTAGATATTGATAAATGTCATTTACAAGAAGACCCTTCGAATGCCATTCGAAATTACATCAAAGAATTTGCGATTGCCAATACTATTTCTTTTTACAATCCTAGAACACAGGAAGGCTTATTGAGAACGCTAATGATTCGTATAAGTTCAACCAAAGAAATTATGGTTGTACTACAAATGTTTTCCGATGAGAAAGATAATCGAGAACTATTATTGCAAAATGTTTTAAAAAAATTTCCTGAAATTACCTCTTTACAATACGTAATTAACAATAAAGGTAACGATACTATTTATGACCAAAAGGTTGTGCTCTATCATGGAAGAGATCATATTTTTGAAGAAATGGAGGGACTTAAATTTAAAATTAATGCAAAATCTTTTTACCAAACTAATTCAGCGCAAGCTTATGAACTGTATAAAATTACTAGAAATTTTGCCAATTTAACAGGTAACGAAGTAGTTTATGACCTATATACAGGTACCGGAACCATAGCTCAATTTGTAGCTAAAAATGCCAAAAAAGTAGTAGGTGTAGAATCTGTTCCCGAAGCTATTGCAGATGCAAAAGAAAATGCAAAAAACAATAATATTGACAATACTTCCTTTTTTGTAGGAGATATGGCTAAGGTATTTACCGATGAATTTATTTCAAAAAATGGAATGCCAGAAGTGATTATTACAGATCCACCACGAGATGGCATGCATAAAAAAGTGGTAGAACAAATACTTAAAATAGCTCCTAAAAGGGTGGTGTATGTTAGCTGTAATGCTGCAACCCAAGCTAGAGATTTGTCTATTTTAGACGAAAAATATAAAATAATAAAAACACAAGCAGTAGATATGTTTCCTCAAACTTTTCATGTAGAAAATGTTGTACTTTTGGAACTTAGGTAAGCTTTTAAAATATTAAAATTGAATCCAACATTTATAAATAAATCAAAACCAATTGCACTAATAATTCTATTGCTTTTTACTATTTGGAGCTGTGAAAAAGATGAAATTTGTTTAGAAGAAACAACCCCTTTACTCATTGTACGATTCTATGATGTGGATAACCCCGATAATCTAAAAAAAGTAATCAATTTAAAAGTAGAATTAGAAGGAATAGAGGGTATCTATGAAAACGCTACCATTACAGCTTTAACAGACTCTATTGCTATACCTATAAAAACTACAGAAGATAGTACCAAATATATTCTAACTATTAATCAAGAAGAAAACGTTGAGGAAACCAATACAGATAGTTTTGAGATAAATTATACAAGAGAAGATTTTTTTGTATCGAGATCTTGCGGTTACAAAACCCTTTTTTACGGTATTTTGCCAAATTTATATACTGACAATGACAACTGGATTAAAGAACTGATTACGGTTAAAAATCCACAAGATGTGTTAAACGAAAACGAAACCCATGTTAAAATATACCATTAAAATATTATTTTTATTGTTGCCGTTTTCTTTGTTAGCCCAAGAAAAAGAAAAGGATACCAAAACCTATAAAAACAGATATGGGTTAAGAGTGGGGATTGATTTGTTTCGTCCCGCTGTTTCTTTCTTCGATGATGATTTAAGCAGCTTTGAAATTGTTGGTGATTATCGCATTTCAGAACGTTTTTTTCTTGCCACAGAATTGGGCTACGCCAATTATAAAGGAAATGAAGATTTTTACAACTACACTACCAAAGGTTCTTATATAAAAGTAGGTACAGATTTTAACACCTATAAAAATTGGCTAGGCATGGAAAACCTAATCTATGTTGGGGTACGATATGCCTTTAGTACTTTTGATCAAACTGTTGATAATTACACCATAAACGCCGATCCGTTTTTACCATTAGAAACAAACAATACACCTATTACCTATGATGGTTTAACAGCACAATGGGCAGAACTTGTTTTGGGTATCAAAGCAGAAATATTGCACAATGTATTTCTAGGTTTCTCCTTTAGAGCTGGCAAAATAATTAGCGACAAAGAACCTGATAACTTTAAAAATTTATACATTCCTGGATTTAATAGGGTTTATTTAAACAATGGTGGATTTAGTTTTAACTATACTCTCTCCTATTTAATTCCTTTGTACAAAAAATAAATACTTTTATGATGAAAAATATTCCAAGTGTTGATTTATCCGATTTTTTATCTGATGATCCATCTAGAAAAGAAAAATTTATCCAAAAAATTGGCAATGCCTACGAAGAAATTGGCTTTGTGGCATTAAAAGGCCACTTTTTAAGTGATGAACTTACCAAAAAATTATATCAAGAAGTAAAAGCCTTTTTTGAATTACCCGTTGAAGTTAAAGCAAAATATGAAATTGAAGGCTTAGCTGGGCAACGTGGTTATACTTCTTTTGGAAAAGAATCTGCAAAAGGCAAAAAAGAAGGCGATTTAAAAGAGTTTTGGCATTTTGGACAAGAAATCCAAGATGGAGAGGTTTTGGCTGAAAAATACCCTGATAATATTATCGTAAATGAAGTGCCAAATTTCAATTCAACTGGAATGGAAGCTTATCGTCAATTAGAAAAAACAGCCATTTATGTACTAAGAGCTCTTGCACTTTATATAGGCGTTGAAGAAAATTTCTTTGATAAATTTGTTACCAATGGCAACAGTATTTTAAGACCAATTCACTATCCTCCAATAGTAGATAAACCTAAAGGTGCTGTTAGAGCGGCAGAGCATGGCGATATCAATTTAATTACCCTTTTAATGGGAGCTTCTGCCTCTGGTTTAGAGGTTAAAAATAAGCAAGAACAATGGATCCCTGTAACGGCCTTACCAGAACAGTTGGTAATTAATGTAGGAGATATGTTGCAAAGATTGACCAACAACAAATTGCGCTCTACTATTCATCGCGTAGTTAACCCTCCTAAAGAAGATTGGGGTAAATCTAGGTATTCTATTCCATTTTTTACCCATCCAAAAAGTGAAATGAATTTAAGCTGTTTACCAGAGTGTATTGACCAAAATCACCCAAAACTGTACGATGATATTACCGCAGGTGCATATTTAAACGAACGCTTAAAGGAATTGGGACTTTTAAAATAGTATGTTTTGAGCAAAAAAGTTATTTCATTTTTTACTTTTGGCCTCTTATTGATGGTTATAGGTGCCATTTTTAAAATTTTACATTGGCAACAAGGTACTACCCTTTTAGCAGTTGGATTAACTTTTGAGTCGTTGGCCATTATTCTATTTGCTTGGAATAAACTTAAAAATAAATAGAAAATAATTATACTTTAGGCTCCGTATAATATTTAATATCTTTGGGTAACTTATTTTTACAAAGCAATGTCAAAAAAAAAATTAAATAGCTTATCCGATTTGGGAGGCTTTGTGTTTTCAACCAATGAAAATGAAGATTTCTCCGCTTTCGCGGAAGATAGTTCCGAAACTTTAGCTCCAAAAAATCAATACTTAGAAGCCCATTTTTCAAACAAAGGAAGAGGTGGAAAAACGGTAACAGTAATTACTGGATTCCAAGGCAGTGATTCCGATTTAAAACAATTGGCAAAATTATTAAAAACCAAATGTGGCGTAGGCGGAAGTGTAAAAGATGGTGAAATAATCATTCAAGGAAATTACCGCGATAAAATCATGGAGATTTTAAAGAAAGAAGAGTATAATGTAAAAAGGGTTGGTGGATAAGTAAGTCATCATAAAATTTATAAATCATGCAAAAAATTGGCGATTCGGAATTAATTTTAAATCCAGATGGTAGTTTATACCATATCAATTTAAAACCTGAAAATGTTGCCAAGAATATTATTTTTGTTGGCGATCAAAACAGGGTTACCAAAGTTGCCAAGCATTTTGACCATATTGAATTTGAAACCCAAAAAAGAGAATTCAAAACCATTACTGGCACTTTTAAAAACAAAAGATTTACTGTAATTTCAACTGGAATCGGGCCTGATAATATTGATATTGTGATGAATGAATTAGACGCTCTCGTCAATATTGATTTAGAAAAAAAAGTGCCTAAAAAAGAATTGACATCGCTCAATATTGTAAGAATTGGTACTTCTGGCTCTTTACAAGCAGATATTCCTGTAGATAGTTTTGTGTTATCAAAATGTGGCTTAGGGCTTGACGGTTTGCTACATGCTTACCAAGCTTCATCTATTTTTGAAAAAGACATAGAAGATGCGTTTATAAAACACACCAAGTATGCCTCACAAAAATCTAGACCCTATATTGTTAAAAACAGCTCTTTGCTAGAACAAAAATTAATGTCAACCAAAATATTCTCAGGAATTACCGCAACTGCTGGTGGGTTTTACGGTCCACAAGGAAGGGTGCTTAGATTAAAAGTTCAAGATACTACACTAAATAATAAAATTGACAATTTTAACTTTAAAGGATTAAGAGTTACCAACTTAGAAATGGAAACATCAGCTATTTACGGATTGTCAAAATTACTTGGGCACCATGCAGTTTCGATGAATGCCATAATTGCAAACAGAGCCAATCTCACTTTTAGTAACGATCCTTACCAAACAGTAGAGAAGCTTATTAAATATACCCTTAATAAATTAACACAATAATTATAGCCTGGTTTACGTTATCTATATTAATTATTGATTTTTTTCAAAATTATTCATAACATTTAAACCAAAAAACTATGAAAAAGTTAGCTTATTTATTCGTTTTTGCTTTTGCAACAGTGTCATTAGCGTCATGTGGTGCATCAAGCAGTAGTTGTGTCTCCTCTGAAAAATATCAAATTAAGAATATGAAATTTGAAAATCAGGAAGTAGTACTTACTGATGAATACATGAATGCTTCTGATGAAGTTAACTAGTTTTATACACTTAATAAATAATGGAGACCGTTTCTAAATAAATGAAACGGTTTTTTTGTGCTAAAAAATATCGTTGTATTTTCTTGCCAAAGTTAACAGACTTTGTAATTTTGCACAAACCTAACAACAATGCCCAAAACAAAATACATTTTTGTAACAGGAGGAGTTACTTCTTCTCTCGGAAAAGGAATTATTGCTGCCTCACTAGCAAAATTATTACAATCTAGCGGATTTTCGGTAACCATTCAAAAACTTGATCCATATATCAATATTGATCCTGGTACTCTTAACCCTTACGAACATGGCGAATGTTTTGTAACCAATGATGGTGCAGAAACGGATTTGGATTTAGGGCATTACGAACGTTTTTTAAATATTCCAACTTCGCAGGCTAATAATGTTACCACGGGTAGAATTTACCAAACAGTAATAGATAAAGAACGAAGAGGTGATTATTTAGGAAAAACGGTTCAGATTATTCCTCATATTACGGATGAAATCAAAAGAAGAATCAAAACGCTTGGTAAAACAGGGGAATTCGATATTGTAATTACAGAAATTGGAGGAACCGTGGGTGATATAGAATCGTTACCATACATTGAATCTGTTAGGCAATTACGATGGGAATTAGGGCAAGAAAAAGCAATTGTAATACATTTAACCTTGGTACCCTATTTGGCTGCTGCAAAAGAGTTAAAAACCAAGCCTACACAACATTCCGTAAAAGAATTAATGCAAAGTGGATTAAGTCCTGACATATTGGTTTGCAGAACTGAGCATCATTTAGGTAAAGATATTAAGAAAAAACTAGCTTTGTTTTGCAATGTTGAAAAAGAAGCCATTATAGAGTCAATTGATGCGGAAACTATTTATGATGTTCCTAATTTGATGTTAAAGGAGAAGCTCGATAAGGTCGTTTTAAAAAAATTAAAATTAGAAGCTATTAGAGCTCCAAAATTAACTGCTTGGAATGATTTTTTAAAGAAATTCAAAAACCCAAAAAATACGATCAATATCGGTTTAGTTGGTAAATATGTAGAATTACAAGATGCCTATAAATCCATTTTAGAAGCAATAGATCATGCTGGTGCAAAAAATGAAGTT
>JAUIAA010000092.1 GCA_030425715.1 Bacteroidia bacterium
CAAAACATACCAAGTGTTTTTAAAATCTTTTTTTCCAGAAATGGACTTACGAGTACTTAAAATAATTGCTACAAAAATAAAAACGGCAATCAAAGAAATTGGTAGTAAATAACTGCTCTTAAGATAGACTCCTAAATGCAAATCAATTCTAAACGAGATCAATTCTAAAAATGCATCTGTTTGTTCTATAAACAAGTAGTAAGCATAACAAATAAAAATAGGGCAAATAAATCCAATTATTGGGATAACTAAATTTCGCCAATTTTCGGCTCTAAAAATCAAAACAGAAGCGTATAACAGTAAAAGATAAAGACCGCTCAATGGATAAATCAAACAGGCTATCCCAATCCAAAAGGCACAATCAAATATTTTTTCGGTTATTTTTTTTGCCGATCGTAAGCTATAAATTCTTCTAAATGCAAACATTAAAATAAAGTTTGCAGCAACTATTCGTTCTGTTAAAAAAATAGAAGAAAACATTCCTAAACAAAGTATAAAAAAAAGCAAGGCATAGGAATTATCCTCGGTGAGGTTATTTTTTCTAATGATAAAATTTACTATAAAAAAAACGAGCAATATGGTGCCAAAGAATAGTACTTTTTTAAAAAATTCTTTAAGCGTAAAATTCCCTTCAAAACCAATCAATAAAGCCATTAAATAAACCAATAATAACAATACCGATAAAGCCAAAAAATTAATAGGCTTAGATTTTTGAAAAAAATTGGCTATCATAATGATATTTTTTACTTTTGTCGTTTGAGTTTTGAATTAAGTACACGGTAAAGTTTGCATTTTAGCTAAAATAAAAAACTTTACCACACATGCCCAAATTTAACTTGTTTTTAAAAATTTAATATGATATCAAATAATATTTTTAGAGCTATTGGTGATTTTTGCACCAATGTTTTGTTTGCACCTTACGATGCTTTTCGCTTTTTAGAAGGTTGGTGGATCTCTAATATAATAAACGTAGTGTTAATATCTATCGGTTTTATCTTATTCTTTTACTGGTTAGGACAATTACAACGCTTTAGAAAAGCAGGTACTGAATAATATTTCAAAAAACTTTAATAGTGGGAAGTAAGAACAAATTGAAAAGATTTCGTGAAAACGAAACGTTTAAAAATGTAATACAACCTACTCGTGAGGAAGTACAAAATAACTTTCCGTTACAAGGAAATTGGCATACTCATTTTGGCAACAATCATCCTATTGTTTTAGAATTAGGCTGTGGAAAAGGAGAATATACTGTTGCACTTGCACAAGAAAACCCTAATATAAATTTTATTGGTATTGATATCAAAGGTGCAAGATTTTGGCGTGGTGCTAAAACTGCAATTGATGAAGGTATTGAAAACGTAGTATTTTTACGTACACAAATAGAGTTAATCGACTTGTGTTTTGCAAAGAATGAGGTTGCTGAAATTTGGATTACTTTTCCTGACCCCCAAATAAAATACAAAAGAACCAAACACAGATTGGTCAATCCATCTTTCTTAAAAAAATACCAACATATTTTAAAAGCGGAAGGGGTTACCCATTTAAAAACAGATAGTGAGTTTTTACATGGTTATTTATTAGGCATACTACATGAAGGAAATCATGAAGTACTTTATGCCCATCACGATATTTATAATAGTAGTAGTCCTCCAAAAGAAGCTACCTCTATTCAAACTTTCTACGAAAAACAGTATTTAGAGCAATATAAGGCTATTACCTACGTTAAATTCAAAACAAAATATTAGTTTATTCTAATGTTTATTGCTTGTTATAATTGCTAATTGATTTTCAATAAAATGGATGAAAAGAAAGGTTTTTTTGAACAAGTTTACGAAGTTACTAGATTAATTCCTTATGGCAAGGTCACTACTTATGGAGCCATTGCAACTTACTTAGGTACAGCCAAGTCGGCAAGGATGGTTGGATGGGCGCTAAATGTTTCTAAATTAGATGAAACTATCCCTGCACATAGAGTAGTAAATAGAAGGGGGATTTTGACAGGAAAACACCATTTTGAAGGCACAAACTTAATGCAGCAACTTCTTGAAAACGAAGGTGTTGAAATATATAATAATCAAATTAAAAATTTAGAAAATGTACTGTGGAATCCGAGTGAAGAATTGAAAGCTTAACAATTCCAACTTTTTTTTTGATTTTAAATTCAAAAAACCCCATATAAACATATTCTTTTTTATATTTGTAAATCGTTGATTTAATTTGAAAAAATAATTATGAAGAAACTTTTACGCAACTTTACAGTATTAATTTTATTCTTCTATTTTTCTGAATCGTATGCACAATCAAGCCTTAGTCAAGAAGTAGGAGTTTTTTTTGGAGCTGCTTCTTTTCAAACTGATTTTGGTGAAAGATATGATTTCCCAAGTGCAAATGCCTCAACTATGGCATTTGGTGTTACCCATTACTTAAAGTTTTTTGGTAGTCAATACAGCTGGAGATCTGGTACTAGTTATTTTTCAGAGCATTTTAAATTAAAAACACAGTTTTTATATACATTTAATACCAATGTTGAGCATAAAGGAAGTTATGTAAAGCAAAACACTCCAGATGCTGAAAAACTTAGAGCTATGACTGGAGAAATTAGAATGTATGATATTGGTACTAATATGGAATTTTACTTTTTACCCTTAGAAGATTATTCTTCTTACTATAGAAGTAGCGGTACGTTAAACCCATTTATCAGTGTAGGTATTAGCTATACTATGTTTGACCCAGATATAAAAGTTAACGGGAATTCTTTAGAAGGGCAATCAGAGCCATATACCCAATTAATTGACAAATGGCAAACTGGAGCAGTACATCTTGACCCTAGTAATTCGTTTGCGGTTGCTGCTGGTGCTGGTGTTCGCTATAGTTTAGATAAATTTGATTTAGTTTTAGACTCTAAATACCAACATTTTTTTACAGATGACTTGGATGGGCTTAATGCTCCTGATGATCCGGCAAACAAGAAAAACGACACCATGATTATGGTTAATATCGGTATCGTTTACGTTTTTGGTAAAAATTAACCTATATCAATTTTAGCGCATTTTCTAAATCGGCAATTAAGTCCTTGTCACTTTCTACACCTACACTTAAGCGAATAAGCGAATCTACTACCCCTGTTTTTTCCCTTTCTTCTTTAGGTATTGATGCATGGGTCATGCTTGCTGGATGCCCACTTAACGATTCTACTCCGCCAAGGGACTCCGCCAAAGTAAACACCTTTAGATTCTCTAAAATCTTGATGGCTTTATTGTATTCATTCCCTTTAATGGTAAAAGATAACATCCCTCCAAAATCATTCATTTGCGCTTTTGCTATTTCATGATTGGGATGGTTTTTAAAACCTGGCCAATATACATTTTCAACTTTTGGATGATCTTTTAAAAAACATGCTACCGCTTTCCCATTTTCACAATGTCTTTGCATGCGTAAATGCAATGTTTTAATACCTCTTAACACCAAAAAACTATCCATTGGACCACAAATTGCACCACTAGCATTCTGTATAAAATATAATCTATCTGCTAATGTTTTATCTTTTACTACCAAAGCCCCCATAACCACATCTGAATGCCCTCCAAGGTATTTTGTAGCCGAATGCATGACAATATCCGCTCCAAGATTTAAAGGCTGTTGTAGGTAAGGAGTTGCAAAAGTATTGTCAACCACTAATTTTAAATTATACTTACTACTTATTTTTCCTACTGCTTTAATATCTATGATATTCAACATTGGGTTTGTTGGTGTTTCTACCCAAATCAACTTGGTATTTTTATGGATAAATTTTTCAATATTATCCGCATTATCCATTCCAATAAAATGAAATTTTATCCCGTAATTTTCATAAATACTAGTAAAAAGTCGGTAGGTACCCCCATATAAATCATTGGTAGAAATAACTTCATCACCAGGGTTTAACAATTTAATTACAGCATCTATTGCGGCCAATCCCGAACCAAAAGCGAGCCCAAAATTTCCATTTTCAATACTTGCCAATGCATTTTCTAAAGCTGTTCTGGTAGGATTTCCTGTTCGTGAATATTCATATCCTTTATGCACCCCAGGAGAAGATTGAGCATAAGTTGATGTTTGATAAATTGGAGGCATGACTGCTCCTGTACTTGGGTCATGTTGCTGTCCACCGTGTATTACTTTTGTATTAAATTCCATTTTAAAAAATTTAAATTAATTTCTTTAAAGATAATATTACCCCTAAGTGAATACCTTCATGAAATGCGTTAAATTGTAAAGCATCCTCTACACTTTTCAAGGTAATCTTTGCACTTGTAGTATAGGCATTATAATCCTTAAAAGTACCCTTAGCATAATCTTGCATTACTTTATTTGTTAAATCGAGTATATTTTCTTTAATATAATCTATATCCTTTTGGTCGATATTTTCAGTAGGAGTTGTCCCTTTTTGGTATTTCTCTACCAATTCATTTTTTATAGCTAATGGAAGTCCTGATAGTTTGTAAGTCAGTAATTGCTGGGTAACAACCACGTGTGCAATATTCCAAAAAATAGAATTATTGTAGTTTTCCGGTATTTTAACCAGTTGACTATAAGAGAGGTCCTCTAATAATTTTAAAAATACAACTCTATTAAATTGAGAAATTTCAAATACTTTATCCATATTAAAAAAATTTCCATAAAAATAACTAACTTTCTCTTGTTTTAAATCCCATTTCTAATAAAATATGAATAAAATATATTACTTAAGTACTTGTGATACTTGTAAAAAGATTTTAAAACTTATTCCTACCAAAGCGTTTGATTTACAAGAAATTAAAACCAACCCAATTACTGTAAAACAATTAGAGAGCTTATATAGCTTAGCCGGCAGCTACGAAGCGTTATTTAGCAGAAGAGCTAAAAAATATAAAGAAATGGATTTAAAAAGTCAAAAGTTAACCGAATTAGACTATAAACAATTGATATTAGAGGAGTACACTTTTTTAAAACGCCCGGTAATAATTTATAAAGACTCTATATTTATTGGAAATAGTAAAAAAAATATTCAAAATATAATGGATGTATTTTCTTAATCATTTCATTATCTTTAAATTCATCACTTTTTTTTATGGATTCTAAACGAAAGCGAAAAGTTATTATCTCTATTACCATTTTATGTGTGGTAATTTTATTTGCAGTCAATAAATTCACCTCTTCCTTTGTTAAAAATAAAGTAAACCATTTACTCCTTAAAGAAAATTCAAAATATTACACGGCTCATATTGGCGATGTGCAATTCAAAATATTACAAAGAGCTATTGTTTTTAAAAATATTGCACTTAGTCCAAATCCAGAATCTTACCTAAAATTAAAAGTGCAAACAGACTCTATAAAAGCCTTAGAAAAGATACATATTTCTTTGGTTAAACTCGGGGGTATTGATTTACTAAAACTACTTTTAGATAATAGGGTTGATATTCAAAACTTACAAATTAGTGACTTAACCATCCAAAAATTTGAAAATCCAGAAAAAATTATGGAGAAAAAACCTTTAAGGTTAGACTCCATTAACTTTAAGAGCCTAAAAGGATTGAAAATTCATAAAGTTAGCTTTGACAATACCGCATTTCAAGTTATCAATCTAAAAAATAGTAAACTAGAAGTCAATTTAAAAGTAGAAAATATTTTACTTGGCGGATTTGAACTTGTCAATAAGTCAGAAAATTTATTTAAGTTAATTTTATTACAAAACAAGTATGCCATTAAAAACATTACGCTAGATGTATTAAAAAATAAGTACCAATTTAAGTTAGAAAAGGCGCAAATCAATAAAACCCTCGATATAATAGAGCTTAACAAGCTAAGCTATAAACCCACTATTTCAAAAATAAAATTAGCCAATAGTTATAAGTTTAACAAAGAGGTTTTTGATGTTGAAATTGAAAAGCTATCTGTTTACAATTATCATCTAAATAAGTTGATACAAAACAAGGGCCACTTTATAGATAGTGTTTTAATTTCTAACGCTCGTTTTTCTATTTTTAAAGATAAAAGAAAGCCTTATGACACAAAGAGACATCCAAAGTTACCTGATGTTGTTATAAAGGAGCTTAAAGCACCTTTGTATATTCAAAAAATAAAAGCAAAAAACAGCGAGGTTGTTTACGATGAGTATCTTAAAATTGATAACCAAAGACTAAAAATCGCATTAAATGAGTTAAACTTAAACTTAGCTAATATTAGCTCTATTTCTACTTTCAAAGAAAAACCTATGCATGCTAAAATAGATGCAAAAATTAATAACAAGGCTCCTTTACATTTGGATCTCAATTTTGATATGAAAAACCCTCAAAGCAGTTATTATTTTCATGGAAATATAGGTAAATCTTCCTTTAAGCTTTTTGATTCTGCAATATTTCCTGCCTTAGGTTTGAAGATTATAAATGGAGACTTAAACAACCTTAAATTTGAAGGGTTTGGAAATTCTAGAATTTCAAAAGGAAAAATGACACTGCTTTACGATAATTTAAAAGCAGATGTTTTTAAACATCATTCTACCAAAGAAATTGAAATTCTATCTTGGTCTGTAAACAGTTTATTACATAAATCTAACCCAAACAAACACGGAAAAATTAGAGAAGTTGAAATGTATACAGAAAGAGTGCCTTACAAAGGTTTTGCTAATTTAATATGGAAAACTTTACAAAGTGGTATTGTAAATACTTTTGCTCCCGTAGGGAAAATTTCTGAAGAAAAGGCACAACGTAAACACAAAAGAAAATCTAAAAAAAACAAACTATTTTAAAAATTTTCGCTCTACCAAAAGCATAAATCTTTCAATAATTTCTTCTTTATTTTTCCACTTATATCGACTTCTTAAATAAATATTAATATGGTCTTTTGCTTCTTTTTCTGTTTTAAAACCATTTAAAACACTAAGTTCTTTATTAAATTCTGACTGGCTAAAATTAAAAAGACTATTTACAAAAGCAATTCTATCATTCAACCCCACTTGAATACTACTATTTAAAAGCTTGTCGTTTAAAGACAATTGTCTGGCATCTTCCTTTTTTGTTTCAAACAACTTTTCTGTTTCGTCTAAAGAAACTGTATTTTTAAATTCTTCTTTAAGACTAAAATCCTCCTTTACAGATTCAAAAGTTGGAACAAAAATCTCTTTCAAATTTTCTTCTTCCTTTTTTGATTCCTCTGTTTTTCTTTTTAAAAAGGCTTCTTTTACCAGCTCCTCATCTATCTCTTTACCAACTTCTGCATGAAATTTATCATCAAAAGTTAAGCTAATTTCCTCTTTAATTGGCTCTATATCTTCAACAACAATAGGTTCTGGTATTGGTTCTTCTTGTTTTCCAGACGCTTCGTTCTCAAGCAAGAATTTTAAAACTGCTAAGTTATTTTGCACCTCTTGTGCTTTTTCTAACAAGTTGTGTACAGCCTCATTTCTTTCTAATTGAAGAATTTCTGCAGCTAACCCTTTTAATTCTTTTAATAATTTTTCTTGCATAACTTAAATATCAAGGTAATAAAAATAACCTTAAACTGAAGGTACAAAATTAAGTTTTTCAAAAGAAAATACTCCTAAAGATTTTCCTTACTTTTGCTACATAGATTTGATAATCTTGACAAAAATTAGTAGTTCGTCTTATATTTTAACCTTTTCAAGCATGAAATTTACAAAATGTTTCTTGAAAATACAGTAAACCATACAGAACAATTTGGTTGGATTGAAGTAATCTGCGGATCGATGTTTTCGGGTAAAACCGAAGAATTGATCCGGCGCTTAAAAAGAGCGCAGTTTGCAAAGCAAAAGGTAGAGATATTCAAGCCTACAGTAGATAACCGTTATGCAGATGAAATGGTTGTATCTCACGACGAAAACGAGATTAGATGCACTCCTGTGCCTGCATCTTCCAACATAAGGTTACTCGCAAATGATATAGATGTTATAGGAATTGATGAGGCTCAATTTTTTGATAACGAAATAGTTAATGTTTGTAACGATTTAGCC
>JAUIAA010000093.1 GCA_030425715.1 Bacteroidia bacterium
CAAACTATTTTAGACAATCATATTGCCGATTATCAAAAGTTATACAACAGGGTTCAACTAGATTTAGGCGGACAAGCATTAGATTCTATTGCAACAGATAAAAGATTGCAAAGAATTAAAAATGGAGCGCAGGATCCTGATTTAGAAGCTAAACTTTTTCAGTTTGGTAGGTATTTATTAATCTCCTCTTCTAGACCGGGAACCAACCCTGCTAATTTACAAGGACTTTGGAACGAACATATGGAAGCACCTTGGAATGCCGATTATCATGTAAATATCAACCTGCAAATGAATTATTGGCCTGCAGATGTTACCAATTTAAGCGAATGTAACGAGCCTTTATTTCGTTTTGTGGATAGACTTATTGAAAACGGGAAAGTTGTTGCCAAAGATCAATATGGTATACAACGTGGTTCTATGATTCATCATACAACCGATTTATGGGCTACAGCTTGGATGAGAGCAGAGCAGGCTTATTGGGGTTCTTGGATACATGGAGGTGGTTGGCTGGCACAACACTATTGGGAACATTATAGGTTTACCAATAATGATACATTTTTAAAAAACCAAGCCTACCCTGCGATGAAAACAGTTGCTGCGTTTTATTTAGATTGGCTGGTAAAAGATAAAAAAACCAACACTTGGGTTTCTACACCAGAAACTTCACCAGAAAACTCCTATATCGCCAAAGATGGAAAACCTGCTGCTGTATCTTTTGGTAGCGCCATGGGACATCAAATTATTGCAGAAGTATTTGATAATGTGGTAGAAGCTGGAAATATTTTAAAAACAGATTCCATTTTTTTAGATGAAATCATACAGAAAAGAAAAAATTTACATCCAGGGGTTGTTATAGGTAAAGATGGTAGAATATTAGAATGGAATGAGCCATTTGCAGAACACGAAAAAGGACATAGACATATGTCACATCTTTACGCCTTACATCCTGGAGATGAAATTACTGCTAAAAACAGTGCAGCATTTGAAGCTGCTAAAAAAACCATTGCATACCGCTTAAAATATGGAGGTGCAGGTACAGGTTGGAGCCGAGCTTGGATGATTAATTTAAATGCTAGGCTTTTTGATGCAAAAGCAGCACAAGAAAATATAGAAAAGTTTTTACAAATTTCTGTAGCAGAAAATCTTTTTGACGAACATCCTCCATTTCAAATCGATGGCAATTTTGGTTATACTGCCGCTGTTGCAGAATTGTTACTGCAATCGCACGAAGGCTTTATTAGAATTTTACCTACCCTTCCACCCAATTGGAAAAATGGTAAAATAGAAGGTTTAATGGCGCGTGGAAATATAGAAGTAAGTATATATTGGGAAAATGGGAACCTTAAAAAATTAGCATTTCAAGCCAAAGAAAACCAAAGTACAGATATAGTTTATAACAATAATACCACAAAAATTGAGCTTAAAAAAGGAGAAAAAATGTGGTTCAATGCCAATTTACAAGAAATTCAAAACCATGAAAAATTTTAAATATTTTTTAGCGCTTTTTTGCGCGATGTATACGCTAAGTTTAGTAGCACAAAAGCAATCCGCTCCACTCTCCAAACATGTTATTTTAATTGGATCGGATGGTTTTGGTGCCTATGCTTTTAATAAAGCCAAAGTGCCAAACTTGCGTAAAATGATGCAAGGTGGAGCATACTCCTTAAAAGCAAGATCAGTATTACCATCATCTAGCGCAGTAAATTGGGCCTCAATGTTGATGGGTTCTGGCCCAGAATTACATGGCTATACCGAGTGGGGCAGTAAAACTCCAGAGTTACCTTCTAGAATAATTGGAAAAAGTGGTATGTATCCCACTATTTTTAGTGTCATAGATCAACAAATACCAAATGCTAAAAAAGGAGTAGCTTATAGTTGGGGTGGAATCCAATATTTATTTGAAAAAGATATCGTAAATCTAAATTTTAACGGCTCAACAGATGAACAAACCCTAAATAAAGCACTTGATTTTATCCTTAATGAAAAGCCTGCACTCACGTTTATTCATTTTAATCAACCCGATGGAGTTGGACATGATATTGGTCATGATACCGATGCCTATTATGCTGCTGTAGAAAAAATTGATGCCCTAATTGGGAAATTGTTAAATACGTTAGAAAAGGAAGGGTTAATGAAAGAAACTACCATTATTTTTAGCTCAGATCATGGAGGTGTTGGGAAAGGTCATGGTGGTAAATCCTTATTAGAAGTTGAAATTCCATGGATAATTTATGGTAAAAACATTGCTCCTAAAGGAAATCTAACTACTAGCATAGTTACCTATGATACAGCACCAACTATAGCCTATCTTTTAGGATTAACCACACCCAATTTTTGGAGAGGAAAACCCGTTAAACAAGCTATTACTCAATAGAAAATAATGAATAAAATACTAATTGCCTTCATACTTAGCCTTTGTTTTCTTTCCTGTAAAGAAAAAAATCAAACAACTATAAGCAAACCTACTCCTCCAAATATTATTGTCTTTTTGGTAGATGATATGGGATGGCAAGACACTTCCGTTCCTTTTTGGACACAAAAAACCAAATGGAATGAAATTTACGAAACCCCAAATATGGAAAAACTAGCAGAAGAGGGCATGAAATTTACCCAAGCCTATGCAACCTCTGTATGTTCCCCAACTCGCATAAGTTTTATAACTGGCATGAATGCAGCGAGACATAGAGTAACGAATTGGACCTTAAAAAAAGACAAGTTGCAACCTATGGAGGTAAACCACCCTACCCTTAGTTTTCCTGCATGGAATGTAAATGGTATTAGTGCAATTCCAGGGATTCCGAAAACTATCTATGCCACTCCATTACCTCAAATATTACAAGACCATGGTTATTATACAATTCATACCGGAAAAGCACATTTTGGAGCCATAGATACACCAGGAGAAAACCCTACAAATTTAGGCTTTAACGTGAATATTGCTGGTCATGCAGCTGGTGCTCCAGAAAGTTATTTAGGTACAGAAAATTTTGGGAACGGTAAGGAAGGAAAAAAGATATGGGCAGTTCCTGGTTTAGAAAAATACCATGGAAAAGATATATTCTTAACCGAGGCATTGACCCAAGAGGCAATCATAGCAATGGATACGGCAATAGATAAAAAGCAACCGTTTTTTCTTTATATGGCACATTATGCCATTCACACCCCTATTATGGGAGATAAAAGGTTTATGCAAAAATATATCAATAAAGGAATAGATTCTACCGAAGCAAAATATGCAAGTATGATAGAAGGCATGGACAAAAGTTTAGGAGATATCATGCAGCATTTAAGTAAAAAGAAGGTTACAGATAATACTATTATTCTGTTCATGTCGGATAACGGAGGCTTAAGTGCCGTTGCAAGAAGTGGAGAAAAACACCAACACAACAGCCCTTTAAAAAGTGGAAAAGGTTCTGCCTACGAAGGCGGTATTAGAGTACCTATGCTGGTAAAATGGCCTAGCAAAAATAAACCGCAAGCTGTTAACGCAACACCTATAATTATTGAAGATTTTTTTCCTACTATTTTAGATATGGCATATATTAAAAATGCTAAAACAGTACAATCTATTGACGGAAAAAGTTTTGTTAATCAGTTAACAAACAAAAATACTTCTAATGAAAATCGCCCTCTATTTTGGCACTACCCCAACGAGTGGGGGCCTGAAGGACCTGGCATTGGTGCCTCAAGTACAGTAAGACTTGGAGACTGGAAATTGATTTATTTTTATGAAGACCAACATTTGGAATTGTATAATTTAAAAGAAGATATTTCTGAAAATAAGGATTTAAGCAAGATTCATCCTGAAAAAGTAAAAGAATTGGCTCAAGTTTTAAGCAATTATCTAATGCAAGTAGATGCGCAGATACCTCAAAACAAAATCACTGGGGAACCTATTAAATTACCTATAGACTTCTTCCATTAAAACACCAATAGTATGAAGCAAATAATTAAAAAAAGTAAATGTTTTTATTACATTCATTAACAGTAATACAATTATTAGTTATATTTTTAAATTATTCACTTTTAATTAACATTTTTTGTTATAAATAGAGAGTATCTTTGCAAGAATTTGGTTTTATGGCCAATATCATCATATTTAACTGATTACCAATTTATTATATTTAATTAAAATAAGTCAAATGAGAAAAATCAAAAGTTTAACATCGGGTATCCAATCAAATTTCGCATCTGGATTGGTGGTATTTTTAGTAGCCTTACCGCTTTGTTTAGGTATTGCATTAGCATCTGGTGCACCACCACTATCAGGTATAATTTCCGGAATAGTAGGAGGTATTATTATTGGGTATATTAGTAACTCTCATATTAGTGTATCTGGTCCAGCAGCTGGTTTAACTGCCATAGTTTTAACTGCTATAACGGAACTCGGAGCTTTTGAATTATTTTTATGCGCCGGTATAATTGCAGGTATTATCCAGTTGGTTTTAGGCTTTGCTAGGGCAGGAAGTATTTCTAGTTATTTTCCTAACAATGTGATTGAAGGAATGCTTGCTGGTATTGGTATCATAATAATATTCAAACAAATTCCTCATGCCTTAGGATACGACCAAGACAATATCTCTTCAGAAGCTTTATTTGAACAAGGTAATTATGATGTACTTGGTTATGCATCTACTGTACTTTCTTCAGTACATTTAGGTGCTATTATAATAGCAGTTGTCTCATTAATCATATTAATTTTATGGCAAAAGGTACCAGCCTTAGCTAAATTAAAACTATTACCAGGAGCCTTGGTTGCCGTACTTGCAGGTATTGCAATTAATGAATTATTTATACAAAGTGGTAGTGCTTTGGCTATTAGCAAAACACATTTGGTTAACTTACCCGTACCAAAATCTTTAGACGATTTTAAAAGCTTAGTGATATTTCCAAATATAGCAGGATTTACCAATCCTGATGTTTGGGTTGCAGGAGCAACCATTGCAATTGTTGCCTCAATTGAAACTTTGCTTTGTGTAGAAGCAGCAGATAGAATGGATGCACACAGAAGAATTACCGATACCAATTTAGAATTGAAAGCACAAGGGATTGGTAACTTAGTGAGTTCCTTTATAGGCGGTTTACCAATGACTTCGGTTGTAGTAAGAAGTTCGGCTAACGCCAATGCAGGAGCAACCTCTAAAGTATCGGCAATTATTCATGGTATATTGCTTTTGGTTTGTGTATTGAGTATTCCCTTTTTATTGAACAAAATACCTCTAGCTACATTAGCTGCCGTTTTACTCCTAGTGGGTTACAATTTAGCAAAACCAGCTACCTTAATGCATTTTTGGCATAAAGGCAAATATCAATTTATCCCGTTTATCGCTACCATAGTTGCTGTGGTTACTACTGATTTGTTAAAAGGTGTAGCATTGGGTATGCTAATTAGTGTGTTTTATATCTTGCAAGCCAATATGAAAAGGGCATATTATTATAGCAAAGAAGAATTGGAAGGTGTAATGGACATTACCATAAACCTTGCAGAAGAAGTAACTTTTTTAAATAAAGCAGCACTTAAAAAAACATTAAAGAACATTGAAGCAAACTCTAAAGTTACTATTAATGCCCAAAACACTTATTATATTGCTAGTGATGTGGTAGATATGATTCAAGAATTTGCCAATATTCGAGCAGTAGAAGAAAATATTGAAGTTGTGCTTAAAGGCTTTAAAACTACTACTTATAGAGATGCCATTCACGATAAACATTCACATGTTTCGATAGGTCATTCTAGAACAATTTAAATTTTCACTAAAAAATATTATCTTTGATTATAACTTAAAATCATTTAAAATGAAAAAACTAGCATTATTTTCGTTTCTATTCTTTGCCGCAATTTCGTTACAAGCCCAACTTAAAATAGGTGGGTTCGTTGGTGCTCCGTTAGGAGAAACTTCTGATTATTTTAAGATAACCGTAGGTGCCGATGTATACTATATGTTTGGCAATAACCCTGACGCTTTTGTAAAGTTTGGTGGAGCAACTGGATTTATTGATTACATTGGGGATGATAGAGAATTAGATTATGGTATAGAACCCCTTTATAAAAATATACCCATGGGCTCAGGTAGTAAATATGACGATGCACAATTTATTCCGGTTGCTGCTGCTGCCAGAATAAATATTTTAGGTACCCTAACCGCTGGTGCTGATTTAGGTTATGCTATTGGACTTAGTGACTATGATGGCGGTTTTTATGGAAAAGCAATTGTAGGTATTGATATTTTTAATCGTTTGGAGCTAAATGCTTTTTACCACGGTATTGTACTAGATGAAACCACTTTAGGAACTTTAGGAGCAGGTTTACTATTCGAGTTTTAACATAAAAACATGAAAAAGGTAACCGTTATTTTAGTGCTTTTTATTATGATGGCTGGCTGTAAAAAATCAGACAACACTAACGTAAAAAGCACTAATAATCAACCTGTTAATAAAACAGACCAAGCAAAACCTGTTGCAGAACACAATAATTTCGCACCACAATCGGTTGATGAGGATTTAGCAAAAAGTATTGCAGATTTTCTGGTTTTAAAACATCTTTCAAAAGATATTTCTACAATGGAAAAATCGAATCGGAAATTTCAATTTTACAAAATTGATTTAAATGAAGACGGTAATGAAGAAATATTTGTTCGTTTTTTTACTCCTTATTTTTGTGGTACTGGTGGTTGTAATTTTTTATTATTAGATAAACATAATGAAATAATTACCAATTTTAGCGTAACCCGAGCCCCTATATTTGTAGAAAATACCAAAGTCAATGGTTGGAAAATTTTATTGGTGAAGGATGCTGGTGTTTTTAAGGAATTAAAGTTTGAAAACGGCAGCTACCCTTCTAATCCTTCCATGGTGGAAAAAGCACCTTACGACGCTCCTAGCGGTCATGCCGAAGTAATGTTTGACGACCATTACAGCAAAGCCAAAACTTATAGCTTTTAACCCCTAATATTATGATTGAACAACTTAAAACTTTTGACGATAATAGGTTGGCATTTACTGCCATAGATAGTTTTACAGAAACAGATGTGAAATTTGCCCAAAAAATATTTCAAGAAAAATTAGACCAAGGTTTTGATCAAATCCATATTTTAATACAATTGGACGAATTAAAAATGTCTCATATCCAAACAAAAGCCTTTTTTGAAGATACCATTTTTTTATTGCGAAATTTTAAAAAGCTAGGCCACTTGGCTATCGTTGCACATTCAAATATTATCAAAGCATTGGTGCCAATTGACAATTTATTTTTCCAAAGAGCAAGCAAAGGAAGATTAGAAAGATATTTTGATGTTTCACAAATTGAAGAGGCTTATGCGTTTATTAAAAGTTAGCTAAAAGCGAGAAACCGAAACGCAGCAATGAAAATTAAATTTAAAAAATCAAGACAACGCGCAAATTTAATTCTGGGAATTGTATGGATAATACTTGGAGTTTTAAGCATTGTAACTGATGATGAAATTCGTTGGACAGACTACGGGTATTTAGTAATCGGAGTATTATATCTGGGACTTTATTTGTATAATTTGACAAATCAATATCTCACCATCGAAAACGGAACAATCCAAAAAAATGGACTTTACGGATTTAGAAAAAAAATAAGTCTAAATAAAATAAATTGGATTAAAAAGTTTGCGGGAGATTACACAGTGAAAACGGAACAGGAGGAATTGAAAATCAATACGGAATTAATAGACA
Organism: Bacteroidia bacterium; assembly: GCA_030425715.1. Lineage (GTDB taxonomy): Bacteria > Bacteroidota > Bacteroidia > Flavobacteriales > Flavobacteriaceae > Lutimonas. Next base: position 7,699 of record JAUIAA010000093.1, read on the forward strand.
AAGATTCGCTGACTGAACTAAATAAAATATTGGCAGAACTAAATTTACCACCTGAAAAAACGCCATTTACTAACTAAAATGTATAACTGCAATTTACTAGTATCTGTTCGCTTCGCTCAGGTTGGCGAAAATGGCTACGGCCGAATCCACCCAAGCAGCAAGATTTTTACCAGCTTCTAAAACCCCAGCGCCAATACCTGGAACAGGAATAAACATCATGGCCAACCAATAGCCTAGCAAGGCAAATAAACCTATTTTTAATTGCGCTTTC
>JAUIAA010000094.1 GCA_030425715.1 Bacteroidia bacterium
CGTAGAACTGTAATTATTACTTAAAGAATCTGGTGCTTGCTCTAATATGTATTCTTTTAGGGTTGCCCAATCTTTTGGATTAATTTGAGGTTTTACAGGGTATACATTTAATTTTACTAAGGCTTCCATTTCTTCATAAGAAATATTTTTTAAGGGGCTAAAACCATTCTCTCGAATCCCCATTCGTGCAGCCATATCAGGAAGTACATTTTTATCCCAAATATGTTTAGGTAAATCTTGAATATTTGGAGGAATATGACAACTCGCACAATGTGTTTGGTAGAGTAGTTTTCCTTTCTTTTTATTACTTGTAGTATGGTTACAAGAAAGGAAAAAAGAAATGGTTAAAACAAAAAGGAGAAACTTGTTAGTGCTAATCCAATTTATTTTAACCATTGTATATATAAGTATTGTTTCTTGTTAAGAAAACAATTTTTCCATTTTTGCCTTTTCTTCTTCTGCTAAACCAGCATCAATTAAAATCCTTCCACTGTGTTCATCGGTAATGATTTTTTTACGAGCGGCAATTTCTACTTGGCGTTGTGGTGGAATGGTAAAAAACGATCCTCCTGAGGCACCTCTTTCAATAGTTACTACTGCTAAACCGTTACGAACGTTAGCTCTAATTTTTCGGTATGCACTTAATAACCTTTCATCTATTTGGTTACCAAACTCTTCAGATTTTTTTATTAAAAGAGCTTCTTCTTTTTCAGTTTCTTCTAAAATAGAATTTAACTCATCTTGTTTGTGCTTTAAGTGCGTTTCTTTTTCTTTAATCTTTTCTTTAGCAGCATCAATAATTTCATTTTTTTGCGCAATTTTCGCCTCAAATTCTTTGATATGTTTTTCTGCCAATTGAATTTCTAAATCTTGGTATTCAATTTCTTTGGTTAAAGAGTCAAATTCTCTATTGTTGCGAACATTTTTTTGTTGCTCGGCATATTTTTTTGCTAGAGATTTAGCCTCTTCAATATTGTTTTTTTTGTTTGCAATCGCAGTTTCTAAATTTTCAATATCTGTACTAAAATTTGACAATCTTGTTTGTAAACCTTCTATTTCATCTTCAAGATCTTTAACTTCCAAAGGTAATTCGCCTCTAGTATTTTTAATTTCATCAATTCTTGAATCGATCAATTGTAAGTCGTATAAAGCTCTTAATTTGTCTTCAACGGTAACTTCTTTCTTCTTTGCCATCTCTAAAAATAGTTGATAGGATTTGTATTGTTTTCTGATAAAATGATTGCAAAATTAGTAATTTTTTTTGTAAGATAATCTACTAATAGATTTTTTGTGAATTGTTCACTTTCATAATGGCCAATATCTGCTAAAATTATCTGATTATCAGCTTGGTAAAAATCATGGTATTTTAAATCGGCAGTGATATAAATATCTGCTCCAGCTTTTTTTGCATTTTTAATGGCAAAACTTCCCGAGCCACCTAATACAGCAATTTTTTTAATTTTTTTATAAACCAATTGGCTATGGCGTATTATTTTTAAATTGAATTTATGTTTTAGCAGACTTAAAAATTCTTCTGTATCAATAGGTTTCTCTAATTCACCTATCATTCCCATACCAATATTTTGGTGTAGATTGTCTAAGGTAGTAACTTCGTATGCAACTTCTTCATAGGGGTGATTTGCAAACAACGTTTGTAGTATTTTACTTTCTAAATGTTTTTCAAAAATCAATCCTATTTGAGTTTCGTTTTCAAAATGTATTTTCCCTTTTTCGCCCAATGTGGGGTTACTATCCACATTTCCACGAAAAGTGCCTGTACCATCTATGTTAAAACTACATTGGTCGTAGTTACCAATATTTCCTCCACCGGCTTCGAACAGGGCCAAACGAAGTTCGTCAGCATTGTTTTTTGGAACAAAAGTGGTTAATTTTTTGATGTTTCCTTGTTGAGGGATGAGTACTTTGGTGTTTTTTAAACCAATTACTTCTGCCATTTTAGCGGAAACACCATGTGCAGAATTATCTAAAGCGGTATGTATTGCATAGATTGCAATGTCATTTTTTATCGCTTTTATTACTATTTTCTCCACATAATTTGCTCCAGTAATTTTTTTTAAACCATTAAAAATAATAGGATGAAAACTAATAATTAGATTGCAGTTTTTAGCAATTGCTTCATCTACTGTTTTTTCAAGAGTGTCCAGAGTTACTAAAACTCCTGTTACTGTGGTATTTTTATTTCCAACTAGCAAACCAACATTGTCAAAATCTTCGGCATAGGTCAATGGAGCGAGTTGCTCAATATAATTTGTAACTTCTTTAATTGTCATCATTTTTTTAGAAAAGCTAGTTTATTTTCATTAGCGAGTATGTAAAAATAATTCTTTATTTTGAGTGATTAGATTTATTGCCTGCCAACCGCAAGTTGGTTTTCAATTGTTAATCACGGATGTTTTATTTTATAGATTTCGATAATATTTTTACCATTTGCATTTCTATACCCTCTGTACATCCCTTCTGTATTAAAATCCCATGCAACATTACCATATTTATCTAAAGCGATAAGTCCACCTGTTCCTCCTAAGGTATCAATATCAGTATGGATTACTTGTGCTAAAGCTTCTTTTAAACCTAAATTTTTAAATTGCATAAGGTTAGATACCTGATGTGCTGCTAATGTGCGCATAAAAAACTCACCAGTCCCTGTAGCAGAAACTCCACAGGTTTGGTTGTTGGCATAGGTTCCTGCTCCAATAATAGGCGAGTCGCCAATTCTACCATATTTTTTATTAGTCATTCCGCCAGTAGAGGTTCCTGCAACGATATTCCCATTTTTATCCATTGCAACACAGCCAACAGTACCATATTGATGGTTATCAATAAGTTCGATGTTTTTTATATTTTTTTCTAGTAAGGCTTGTTCTTTTCCTTGGGCTTTTAATAAACTTTGGAATCTTTTTTCGGTATAGAAATAGGTGGTGTCTTCCATTTTTAAACCGTGTAATTTGGCAAAATCTTCGGCACCTTTTCCAGATAATAAAACATGTCGCGTACTATCTTTAACCAAAATTGCTGCATTGATTGGGTTTTTAATATGTTTTACCCCAGCAACAGCTCCAGCGTTTAGTGTATTTCCATCCATAATCGAGGCATCCATTTCTTGCTGACCAGCACTATTAAAAACGGCTCCTTTTCCAGCATTAAACAATGGGGAATCTTCTAAAATATTTATGGTTTTTTGTACTGCTTTTTCGGCAGATCCACCTTGATTTAATATATCAAAGCCTACATCAAGTGCTTCTTGTAGTTTGTCGCGATATACGGTTTCTTGTGCATCGCTCATGTTTTCTTTTTTAATGGTGCCAGCACCTCCGTGAATCACAATAGCAAATGCTGTATTTTTAACTTTTGATGGTGATTCCTTTTTTATATTTCCCTGGCAACTGATAAATGAAATCCATAGGCAAATTGCGAAAATGTAGGGTAAATTAATTTTTAACATTGGTGGTAGGATTAAATAGTATAGTTGCTCAAATATATTTATTTTAAATCATTCTGACTAACGTTATATTAGTGCTTTGATAATCTGTTATTTATGTTTTGTGAGGTTTCTGTAATATTGATTAAATTTAAGCATTTTTTTTCAATGTTAGTAATGGAAATTAATCTCAGTTTTCCGTGGTGTAGGAAATAATGCACAACGGGTATTCATATAATATTTTTTGGAAAAGAGCTGGTCTAAAGTCGATTGCACCTTACTTTTTGACAATCTTTCGTAACTCTTGATATTCTTTTTTCCACTTGATGCCTTTATAGAAGAACCAATCTACTTTTGGATTCATAATAGGTTTTAGATTGCTGCCAACTTCTTTTAGAATAGTTGTTTCATCACGCGTAATTTATGGGTATGCCTTTTGGTATCTACATTGTAAATTCCACTATGGTCTATTCTGTCAATTCTAACTTTCCCATGACAATGGATGATATAGTTATTGGCTAAAATGATTCCAACATGTACAATTTCACCTTCTTCATTATCGAAAAAAGCCAAGTCTCCCGGTTCACTTTCTTCAATAAAGCTCAATACCTCACCTTGACTTGCTTGATGTACAGCATCTCTTAATAAAGTGTACCCATTTATTTTATATACCATTTGGGTAAACCCAGAACAATCAATTCCGAATGGGGTTCTTCCACCCCATAAAAAAGGGGTGTTAAGGTAACTATAAGCCGTTTTTACCAGTGCCGATTTTGGCGAAGGACTTTTATTTACTGTACCATCAAAACTATAAACAGTGTTTTCAATGTTAAATTTTCCATTGCTAAAATTAGGTAATGAAGCTCCTAAGCTTATGGTTTGCAATCCATTGTTTTCATGATGTATAAATGTAATAAACTCACTAGAAACCACTGTGTTATTTACTTTTAGTTGTACATAGCTTTCTTCCTCTAATCGGTGTAGGTTAAGTTGATGTATCCAACCTTCATAATGGTCAAAATCACATCTAATAAGATGCCAATTTTCTTGGGTATCTAAAATTTCACAGGTTTCACCAAAAAGCAATTGAGAAACCATTTCACTTTTATCTGATGGTTCCAATCGAATGGCAATACTGTTTAATTTACAGATTCCGTACTTCATAAAGTTTTGAAATTCGTTTTTAATGGGTTTATGCCAAACGAATTACCATGGCACTAGCACCACCACCTCCGTTACAAATACCAGCAGCACCAATCTTTCCGTTATTTTTTTGTAATACGTTTAGTAGGGTAACTATAATTCTTGCTCCAGAACAACCTAAAGGATGCCCTAAGGATACTGCACCTCCATGTACATTCACTTTATCGGCATCCAAGCCTAATAATTTAATATTGGCTAGCCCAACTACAGAAAAAGCTTCGTTTAATTCGTAAAAATCTACTTCACTAGCATCAATTCCTGCTTTAGCTAGTGCCTTTGGTAAAGCTTTTGCAGGCGCGGTGGTAAACCATTCTGGTTCTTGAGAAGCATCTGCATAGCTTTCAATAACCGCCAATGGAGTTAAGTTTAATTCTTCAGCTTTTTCTCTACTCATCAAAACAAGAGCTGCTGCTCCATCGTTTAGGGTAGAGGCATTTGCAGCAGTAACAGTTCCTTCTTTTTGAAAGGCTGGACGTAAAGAAGGAATTTTATCCATTTTTACATTTTTATACTCTTCATCTTCTCGGGTAAACTCATATTTTTCTGCACAAGCGTCACCACAAGTTCCCATATGTTTACCATCGTAAACATTTATCAAACCATCTTTTAATAAGCCGTCTTCAATTTTTATATCACCAAATTTTTGACCTTTTCTACTGTGCATATAATGCGGAATCATACTCATGTTTTCCATTCCACCAGCAACTACAACATCAGCATCACCACATTTTATAGCTTGGGCAGCAAAAGCAATAGATTTCATACCTGATGCGCAAACTTTATTTACCGTGGTGCATGGTACCGTATCTGGAATTCCAGCAAATAGAGCTGCTTGTTTGGCAGGAGCTTGACCAGTTCCAGCTTGTACAACATTGCCCATAAAAACTTCATCAACTAAATTGGCATCTAAATTTATTTTATTTAGCGCTCCTTTTATTGCTGTTGCTCCTAATTTTGGTGCGGGTATATTGGATAGGGTACCTAAAAAACTCCCAATTGGTGTTCTAACTGCAGATACTATTACTACTTCTTTGCTCATATTTGTAGGTGTTTTGACTATAATATAAAAAATAGATGTTCGATTGCGAAATTAATTATTTTTTATGTAAATATTTCTATAGAGCTTAAAAGATTTACTGCCCATTACAAGCTAGAAGGTGTTTTTTTAGTGAAAGGATGATTAATTGTTTACATTTGAAAAATCAATGACACTTTATGAAAGATTTTATTAATAAACTTTACCAAAATCATTCTTTAATCTATAAGGTTGTACTTTTTTTAATTACTACCATTTCAATTATTTACCTTTTCCCTAAAGGAGGGCAGTTTAAGTACAATATTCAAAAAGGCAAACCTTGGCAATACCAAAATCTTTATGCGCCATTTGATTTTGCAATTTTAAAGTCGGATGCTGAATTAAAACAAGAAGCAGAGGAGATAGAAGCAAATGCACAATTGTATTTTGTTGAAAAAGAAGAAGTTTTTGCTAAGGTTAAGGAGGATTACAATCAGAAAATACAAACTGTACTTGCAGATTCTTTAGCATTAGGTTTCTCAAAAAATAGATTAAAAAACTTTGGATTACAGTTTTTAAATAGAGTGTATAAAACGGGGTTTTTAAATAAATCGGATAATGATAAATTAAAGGAAAATACGTTAATAACCTTGAGGCAAGGTAATGAAGCAAGGGATGTTTTATCCGACAATTTGTTTACCACTGAAATGTTAATACCCACATTGCAAGATTACATTTCTAAAAGTAATTACGGCAAATTAGAGGATGATTTCACGAATTTATTTTTCGAAATTTTAGAACCTAATATTTTTTATGATGAAGAACTTACCAAAAAAATAATTGCCGAAGAAGTTGCAAACATTGTAGCTACTAAAGGGTTGGTGACTGAAAATGAGAGAATTATTTCTAGAGGAGATGTGGTAGAAGGAGAGCGGTATGAAATATTGGTTTCTTTAAAAAAGGAGTACGATTCGCAATTGTGGAGCAAATCAAATTACAACTGGATTGTTTTTGGATACACAATTTTGGTGGCACTGGTATTGCTGATGTTGTTGCTCTTTTTACATCGCTATAGAACAGAGATATTTGAAGATAATATAAAATTAACCTTTATATTTTTTAATATATTATTAATTATATTTTTAGTTACCATTGTTCAAAAATACTGGATCAATTATATTTATGTAGTACCTATTATTATCTTACCAATCGTTTTAAAAGCTTTTTTTGATGCAAGATTAGGTTTGTTCGCACATGTGTTAACTGTGTTGATTTTAGGCTTTATTGTACCCAATAGTTTTGAGTTTATATTCTTGCAAATTATTGCGGGTATGGTAACTATTTTAACGGTTTCTGAATTATACAGAAGGGCTAATTTGTTTTTATCTATTTTAAAAATTACATTGGTTTACACCATTGCTTATTTGGCATTTTCTATCATTCAAGAAGGAAATGCGCAACATTTAAAATGGTCTTACTTTGGTTTGTTTGCTTTAAATGGGGTACTGTCGTTTTTATCATTATTTCTAATTTTAATCTATGAAAAAACTTTCAAATTGGTTTCAGATGTTTCATTGCTAGAATTATCGAATACCAATTCTAAATTATTACGAGAATTAAATGAAAAAGCACCTGGTACATTTCAACACTCCATGCAAGTTGCAAACCTTGCCGAAGCCTCAGCAAATGAAATTGGTGCAAACTCTATGCTGGTAAGAACTGGTGCTTTATACCATGATATTGGTAAAATAAGTAATCCAATGTATTTTACAGAAAATCAGACTACTAGTGTAAACCCACACAATGAATTGCCACCATACGATTCTGCAAAAATTATAATCGGGCATGTTTTAAAAGGCATTGAAATTGCCAAAAAATATAGTTTACCTGATAGAATTATCGATTTTATTAGAACCCACCATGGTACAAGTACAGTTTATTATTTTTACAAAAAACAGCAAGGGCTAACTCCAGAGGATATAGATATTGAAGATTTTAAATACCCTGGCCCCATTCCTTTTTCAAAAGAAACAGCTATTTTAATGATGTGTGATGCTTGTGAGGCAGCTTCAAAAAGCATCAAAGATCCAACGGCAATTTTGATTCATGATTTGGTAGAAAAAATTATCAATGGCCAAATGAACAATGGTCAATTTATGAATGCCGATATTACTTTTAAGGAAATACAAACCATTAAAAAAGTAATCAAGAAAAAACTAAATGATATTTACCATTTAAGAATAGAATATCCTGAATAACATGGCAAATAACCACAAAGAATTAAAAAGAGT
>JAUIAA010000095.1 GCA_030425715.1 Bacteroidia bacterium
CGAGTTATATCCATGTAAATATTCCTTCGTATAACATGGAATACGTACAAAATGATTCACTTATTTTACAATCTAGGGTGGTAGTAGGAAGAACTAAAAATCGTACACCGGAAATATATAGCAAGCTTAGTTATTTGGTAGCATACCCTTATTGGCACGTGCCTAAAAGTATTTCTGTTAAAGAAATTTTGGTAAAAGCAAAAGAAGACAGTAGTTATATGCAAAAGAATAATTACCAAATGTTTACTAAAAACTTAGAAGAAATAGCTTTAGATTCGGTAAGGTGGGATACTTTAAATAGAAAAAACTTCAATTTTTATATCCGTCAAAAAGGAGGCTCTTCCAATGCATTGGGATTGGTAAAATTTATATTTAATAATAATTATTCTATTTATTTACATGATACACCATCAAAGTCTTATTTTAAACGAGATATAAGAGCTTATAGTCATGGTTGTGTACGGGTAGAAAAAGCGATGGATTTAACCAATGATTTACTAATGGAGGAAAACAATAAGTTTACTATAGATAGTGTACATACTTATATTGCGAAACGGGAAGAAAAGAAAATTATGCTACAACAAAAGCTACCTATTTATATACAATACATAACTTGCACTTCAGAAAAAGGCAGATTGATTTTTTACAAGGATATTTACGGTTATGATGAGCCTATTAGAAAAGTAATGTTTGATTAAACCGTTTTAGATTCACTGCTTGTATTACCAATTGTAGCAATACCACCATTAACCAGCTTAGACTTGTTTAAATAAGTGTTGTTTGGGTAATATATAAACAAGGCACTTCCGTTTTTTATTTTTTGAATAATTTCTTTATAGTTTGTTTTAGGTAGGGATGGACAGCCAAAACTTCTACCCAATCTTCCATTGTTTTTAATAAAGTTGGTACTAGCGTAATCTGCGGAGTGAATCACAATAGCCCTTTTTCTTGCGTTGCTATTGGTAAATTCTAAACCATCTAACCTTAAAGATAAGCCATGTTTGCCAAGATAAGTTTCTGCAGTTTTGTAAAAACCAATACTAGATTGGTGGCTGTTGACTTTATTAGAAAACGATTTTGCAAATTCAAGTCCTGAATTTTTACCATGCGCTACCACACTCTCGTATTCCACTTTTTTATCTTTTAAATTGACAAGAAAAAATCGCTTGTCTTTAGAGGAAGAGGTAAAATCAATAATGGTTAAATAATCGCGATTGTCTAATTGATTATTCATAACCAATTTTACATATCCTTTTAAAGCATGCGTAAATACTTCGTAGTTAATAGACTTGTTGTTTATTGTTAAGTAGAGGTCTTTGGAGTACTCTTGAAATTCACCTTCTGTAGACGGGTAGTTGTAATTATCTATTTCTACCCATGAAATTTGACCTAGCGAGCACACGGCTATCGCAATAAGTAAGAACAAATTTTTAACCATATTTTTCTAAACTAATGAAATTTAGCTATTTAGCGTTATTAAAAATAAGAGGGTTATTAGTTGAAACGCAAAAATAGAAAAATATTGCAATTACTCTTGTAAAATCAGTTTTTTTAAGAAAAATTTAATCTTTTTGGTATAAACAAATTTAAGGTTTAATACAATTTTTTGAATTGAACAGGATCAACTTCGTGCATTATTTGATAAATTCCTTCAAAAATATCATTAATGGATGGCTTAGAAAAATAATCTCCATCTGTACCATAAGCTGGTCTATGTGCTTTTGCAGTAATCGTAACTGGCTTGCTGTCTAAATAATGGTAAGCATCTTGTTTATTTATAATTTGGTCTAAAAGATAGGCTGAAGCTCCTCCTGGAATATCTTCGTCAACAATAACCAATCGATTTGTTTTTTGTACGCTTCGCAGTACATCTTTTCGGAGGTCAAAAGGGAGCAAGCTTTGTGCGTCAATAATTTCGGCATCAATCCCAACTGCTGTTAAATCTTTCGATGCTTCTTCTACTAATTTTAAGGTAGAACCATAAGAAACTATAGTAATATCAGTACCTTCTTTAACCGTTTCTACCACTCCTATTGGGGTTGTAAAGTTACCTAAATTGTTTGGCATTAATTCTTTTAACCTGTATCCATTAAGGTTTTCAATTACAATTGCGGGTTCATCACTTTTTAATAAAGTATTGTAAAAACCTGCAGCTTTGGTCATATTTCTTGGAGTTAGGATGTAAATTCCTTGCAAAAGATTGATTAAACTACCCATTTGAGAACCAGAATGCCAAATGCCTTCTAATCTATGCCCTCTCGTTCTAATAATTAAAGGTGCTTTTTGTTTTCCAAATGTTCGGTATCTTAAAGTTGCCAAATCATCGGTTAAAACTTGGGCTGCATAAAATAAATAGTCTAAATATTGAATCTCAGCAATCGGTCGTAAGCCTCGCATTGCCATACCAACACCTTGTCCAATAATGGTAGTTTCTCTAATACCAGTATCGTAAACTCTCTCTTCACCGAATTTATCTTGCAATCCTTCTAATCCTTGATTTACATCGCCAATTTTACCAGAATCTTCCCCAAAAATAAGTATTTCATTATGCGTAGAAAGGAGTGTTTCAAAATTGTCTCGCAATACTACTCTAGCATCAACGGTTTCGGCATTATCATCATAAGTTGGTAAAATTTCTTCTATGTTTGTTGCCTTGGAGTTTAATTCGCTATAAAGATGGGTGTTGTATTTTATTTGTTGTTCAACTTGATAGTTTTTGATCCATTTTTGAAGAATTTCTTTCTCTTCAGAATTTTCATCACGTAGGTAAATCAATGATTTTCTTGCTACCGTTAAGATATTTTTTCTGATAGGCTCGTCAATTGCCGATAGTTCACGTTTTAGTTTATCTATAAAAATTTTATGCTCACTTTTTTGTGCAGCATTTTCTAACAGTTGTAAAAGTTCTTTGCGTTCTTCTATAATAGGCTGTACAAAAGCATTCCATGCGTTTCTCTTGGCAGAGGAAACTTCTTTTTTAGCATCTTTTTCAATTGCTTTTAGTTCCTCTTCACCGCTTACAAACTGCAAGGTATTGCCTTCTTCATCTTGTAATTCAAATTGCAGTATCCATTCTCGCATTTTTGCAATGCAATCAAATTCTTTTTCCCATAGTAAACGAGCTTCATCTTTATACCTTTCGTGAGAACCCGAAGTTGAATGCCCTTGTGGTTGTGTAAGTTCGTTTACATGAATGATAACTGGCACGTGTTTTTCTCTAGCAATTTTTGATGCTTTGGCATAAGTATCCACCAACTGTGTGTAATTCCAACCATTTACTACAAATATTTCGTAACCATTGCTATTGCCATCACGTTCAAACCCTTTTAACACTTCTGAAATACTCTCTTTGGTGGTTTGGTATTTTGCTGGAACAGAGATTCCGTATTGGTCATCCCATACGCTAATAACCATAGGTACTTGTAATACACCACCTGCATTTACGGTTTCAAAAAAAGGTCCTTCAGAGGTACTTGCATTACCAATGGTACCCCACGCAACTTCATTACCTTGGTTGGAAAAAGTGGTTTTATTTTCTAATCCTTTTACGGTTCTAAATTTTTTTGATGCTTCGGCTAAACCTAAAAGCCTTGGCATTTGGCCAGAAGTTGGAGAAATGTCTGAGCTTACATTGTATTGCGTCATTAAATTTTTCCAAGAACCATCTTGTTCTAAAGAATGAGTTGCAAAATGACCATTCATTTGCCTTCCTGCAGAAAAAGAATCTGCTTTAATATCGGCATGGGCATACAAACTGGCAAAAAAATGTTGAGGATTATATTCTCCAATTGCCATCATAAAAGTTTGGTCTCTGTAGTATCCAGAGCGCCAATCTCCTTTTTGAAAAGCCTTAGCCATAGCCAACTGAGGTACTTCTTTTCCGCCACCGAATATTCCAAATTTTGCTTTTCCAGTTAGAACTTCTCTTCTTCCTAAGAGGCTACATTCACGGCTAATAACTGCTATTCTATAGTCGGATAAAACTTCATTTTTAAAATCTTCAAAAGAAATATTTTTGGTCGTTTCAATTGTTTTATTTTCCATTTTGTTTTATCGATTTTGAACTTTGCAAATATACAAATTAATAATCAATGTATTTGTTGATTTAACTGTATGAAACTTAGATAAATACTAGGGTTGCCAAAGATTTTGAATCTCTAATTTAGAAATGAACAGCTTCTGTAAAGTAGGGTTTTTAATAAAACCCGCGTTTGATAAAGTTATATATTCTCGTTGGACTTAAAGTAATCACAAAACGGATTTTTGAAGCATAATTAGGTTGTGCAGGTTCAAACCCTAAGCTTGATTGCAGAGGGAAATACAATTCTAAAAAGTTATGAATAAAATTTAAACGTATGCCCGTATCGTATTTAAATTGTGCAGACTCGTGCTTGCTTTTATAAAATCCAGCATCGGCATAAGCTTCTACCCAACGCCAAATACCAACACTAGCATTTGTAGTAAGCATCCATTGATTGGCAAATTGGTTATCGAACATACTCTTAAAACCTCCTTCAGAGATGATGATTTCCTGACTTAAAAAACCATCATCTTCAGATCTACCAAAGTAATTATAGTCAAACATATAATCACTGGGCCTATCTAAAGCAAAACTAAAAAAGTCACTTTCGGTATTGTTATGTAAAAATGTGCCAAGAAATAATCGAAAGTCGTATTGTCTATTGTTATCTGTTAACTTTCTATATCTAAAATCTAGAGAAATCTTACTAAAATCGCCAGCATATTGAAAATCGGCAAAATACCTTAGGTCTTTAATAATTTCTGGTTTGGTATAACCATACCTTAAGTTGAATATATTGTAGTTATAGGCTTCTGTATTTTGTATGTTTTCAGGATATTCTTTATCTACACTTACTACTCTAGCAATCAGCGATTTTCCACCCACATCTCGCAAGCTATTTCTGTTAAAATCAATAGTTATAAAAGGCGTGTATTTGGTAAAAAGCAAACCTTGATCGTAATGGGATTGACCTCCAGCAAAACCAATATTATATCTATATACTGGGCCATTTTCTGGCAAATGTTGGTAAGCAACAGAAAAACTGCCTGTAAGGCTGTTACTTTTAAAACCATACGTAGGAACAACATGAAACAACCATTTTTTCTTAAACATGGCTTGGTTGTATAAACTAGGGCCTAGTATAATGCCATCGTAATAATTATAAGCAAAATAGGCATTGAAAAAAATTTGATTGTAATAAGGATCCTCAATATCTTTAAAAAAAGTAAATTTTAATGGTCTGTTTAATAGCTTTTTACCAACTTTTTTCCAGTTGTTACGAAGGTTCAATTCCGGATATAAGTACTCGTAATTAAGTGATAGTCTATCTATCCCTTTTTTTGATACGGTAATAGTTTTTATAGAATCAATGGGTTCAATCCATTGTTTAGAAATGATGTCTTTTTTATGAACACCATATAAAGTAATAGGTGCACTAAAATTACTTTTATTTTCAATTTTTACTTTTATAGAATCATTATCTGTTTGAATTTTAGCAATGGTATAGTCTAGTTTTTTCTTGGTCTGTAAATATTCCTCAAAGAACCAATCTAAGTTTTTAGGAGATTTATCGATAATAATATCATTAAAATGCTTGCTATTGGTTAGCTGTAAAACATTTTCTTGATAAAACTCTTGTAAGGATTTTTGTAGTACAGAATCCTGTATATATTCATCTAAGTATTGTAAACCCAAGCCCGCCTTATAAGCGTTTACAATTTTTCTGTTAAAATTAGATAAGGAATCAGCTCTAGTAATTAATGATTGGTCCAGATTTTTACGGGCAGCAAATTGATATACAAAAGGATATTTACCGTTAAAATCTAGCTTTGCGATATTATATCTTTTGATGCCCCAAATTTTTGAAATGCCCCCAATGGCTTTTATTTCGGGGTAATATTGATCGACATATTTCATCATCAAAAAGATTTGAATTCCATCTGCAATCCAATAATCATCTCTTTTATTGACCAAAACAGTATTTTCTATATACTTTTTGGTTAAAGCCTTAAAAATTTTGATGTCCCACTCAAAAACATCCGAAAAGGGCGTAAATCTTTTGGGTAATTGATTCAAACCGTAAACGGGGTTTTTTAAATAAGTGATATCGCTTACTAGAATTTTATCATGAGGATAAGCACCTAAAAACCCTTCTATAAACTTGAGTTGCCTAGAGAGCACATCGGTTTTGATATTTTCGGTTAGGTTTTTACCTTTAAGGTTGGTAACTACTTTGGTGTTCTCGCTGTCATAAGTTGCGTAATTTCTTTGTAATTGTATATTTAGCTCAATATCAGTTCGATTATTTCCCGTTAGTTTATACAAAACAAAATTTTCTTGAATACTGGGCTTGCTTTGTAAATCTGAATTTAGGGTATAACCCAATGGCACCTTAAATTCTATGTTGTAATTGGTAGGTTGCACGTACAAATCATCCATATCTAAATTGCTATTTACCACCCATTTATCTTGGTAAACAGCAGGGACCAAGTACCAATACCTTAAATCATAGTTATCATGACTATAGCCATATCTGGTAAAAATATCTAACGGAACTTTTACGGAGTAATTTGCATTTAAAGTGATAGAATCACCAACAGCCAAAGGCTTTGATAAGTTTATCTTTACAATATCTAAGGAATCTTTTGGGCTTTTGTATTTGATAGATTGTTGCAAAGAAGTTAATGTATCAATTTTTGAAAACCCTCTTTTTTTTATTTTAGCAAAATACAAGCTTTTATCATAGTTTTCAATCAATCGTTTAGACAAAGTTGTGCTTCTGTCTTTATATGCATTAGCCCAATTATGCAAATAAATTTCGCTTAAAGCAGAATTAGAATGGTTGAAATAAGTAATTTGTTGGTTGATTACAATAGTTCTGTTTTCTAAAAATAATTGCGCGTCAATTTTTATTTCATTGTTTTGCGAAAAACCTATGAAATAACATAAAGAGACTACTAGAAATGTAAAGTATTTCTTTTGCAATTTTTTAAAATTTAGACTTAAATCTAATACTAGAAATTTGGACTTAAATGATGCTGTTTGTAGAAATTATTAATGATAGACACTACTTCCTCGTCGGTATCCACCAAGTGAAATAAATCCATGTCTTTCGGGCTTACATTACCATATTTTTCTAAAAGAGTGGCTTTGATCCAATCCATCATACCTCCCCAAAATTCAGTACCGACTAAAATAATAGGAAATTTGCCTATTTTTTTTGTTTGGATAAGGGTAATGGCTTCAAATAGTTCATCTAAAGTACCAAAACCTCCAGGCATAGCAACAAAACCCTGGGCATATTTTACAAACATTACTTTGCGAACAAAGAAGTAGTCAAACTCTAAATTTTTATCCTTATCTATATAAGGATTATCGTGTTGTTCAAAAGGCAGTTCAATATTTAATCCAACCGATACGCCACCACCTCTATGTGCACCTTTATTTCCAGCTTCCATTATTCCTGGGCCACCACCGGTAATTACGCCATAACCATGTTGTGTTAGTTTATACGAAATTTTCTCGGCAAGTTCATAATATTTTTCCCCCGGTTTGGTTCTAGCAGATCCAAATACACTCACACAAGGACCTATTCTACTTAATTTTTCATAACCATCAACAAACTCACTCATGATTTTAAAAATCGCCCAAGAGTCGTTTGTTTTTATTTCATTCCAAGTTTTTTGTTTTAATTTTTCTCTAATCTTTTTTTCTTCATTAGGTATCATATTCTTCTCATTTAATTTTTTTAGAATTTTATAAATGTAATTCTTTTTTTAAGAATTGTGCAGTATAACTATTTTTGTTTTTTACGATTTCTTCAGGGGTTCCTTCACAGAGAATTTCACCTCCTTTTGCACCACCTTCTTTACCAATATCAATAATATAATC
>JAUIAA010000096.1 GCA_030425715.1 Bacteroidia bacterium
TGTCTAATCCAAATTATTTATTTCTAAATACCAACTCATCATTAAAGGCATCTAAAAGAATTTTACTTTGTGGTGTAATCTTACCTGCAAGTAATTCTTTAGATAAATTATTTAAAACATCTTTTTGAATCACCCTTTTTATTGGTCGAGCTCCAAATTGAGGATTATACCCCTTTTTGGTGAGTGACTCAATGGCTTCAGGCGTAGTGCTAAAGTCAATATTTTTCTCTGCCAACATTTTTTTCAACGCATCTAATTGCAATACTACAATCTGTTCTACTTCTTTTATGCTTAATGGCGTAAACATGATTATTTCATCTATCCTGTTTAAAAACTCAGGTCGTACCGTCTTTTTTAATAAGCCCATTACTTCATTTTTTGTAATTTCTAGCACGGCTTCATTATTATCGTTTTCTATATTTTCAAAGTTTTCTTGTATAATATGTGACCCCATATTAGAAGTCATGATAATAATGGCATTTCTAAAATCGGCTACACGACCTTTATTATCGGTCAACCTTCCCTCATCCAATACTTGTAAAAGTATATTAAAAGTGTCAGGATGGGCTTTTTCTATTTCGTCTAAAAGAATTACAGAATATGGCTTACGTCTTACCGCCTCGGTTAGTTGACCGCCTTCATCATAGCCAACATACCCTGGAGGTGCACCAATTAACCTACTAACTGCATGTCTTTCCTGATATTCACTCATATCAATTCTAGTCATGGCAGATTCATCATCAAATAAATAATCGGCTAATGCCTTTGATAATTCAGTTTTACCAACCCCTGTAGTACCTAGAAATAAGAAGGAACCAATTGGTTTTTTGCCATCTTGTAACCCAGCTCTGGAGCGTCTTACGGCATCAGAAACTGCTTGAATTGCTTCTTCTTGTCCAACTACACGTTTGTGCAATTCATCTTCCAAATGCAATAGTTTGACCTTGTCACTTTGCAGCATTTTTTGTACAGGTATACCTGTCCATTTGGCAACTACTTCGGCAATATCTTCGCTGGTTACTTCCTCTTTAATTAAAGCATTTTCTTGATTTTTATCAAGTTCAACCAATAATTTGTCAAGCGTTTCTTGCTCTTTTTGAATTTTACCATATCTAATTTCGGCAACCAAACCGTAATTGCCTTCACGCTCAGCACGTTCAGCCTCTAATTTAAAGTCTTCTATATTTTGTTTTGCCGACTGAATTTTATCTACAATCTCTTTTTCGCTAGTCCATTTTGCATGAATGGCATTTCTTTTTTCTTTAATATTTGCCAATTCCTCTTTTAAAGATTTGAGCTTTTCTTTGTCATTTTCTCTTTTAATTGCTTCAATCTCAATTTCTAATTGCATTATTTTTCTGTCTAAAACATCTAATTCTTCTGGTTTTGAATTGATTTCCATACGCAATTTTGCTGCAGCTTCATCCATTAAATCAATGGCTTTGTCTGGTAAAAATCGATCGGCTATATATCTTTGCGATAATTCTACCGCGGCAATAATGGCGCTATCTTTTATTTGCACTTTGTGATGGGTTTCGTATTTATCTTTTATCCCTCTAAGAATAGATATAGCACTTTCTGTATCTGGCTCATCTACCATTACTTTTTGAAAACGGCGCTCTAAAGCTTTGTCTTTTTCAAAATATTTTTGGTATTCGTCTAGGGTGGTGGCACCAATTGCTCTAAGTTCGCCTCTAGCTAAGGCAGGTTTTAAAATATTGGCAGCATCCATTGCGCCCTCACCACCACCAGCACCTACTAAAGTGTGGATTTCATCAATAAATAGCACAATATCTCCTTCTGCAGAAATAACTTCTTTTACTACAGATTTTAACCTTTCTTCAAATTCACCTTTGTATTTTGCTCCAGCGATTAAAGCACCCATATCTAAAGAGTAAATAATTTTTTCTTGTAAATTTTCAGGTACATCACCTTTTACAATTCTATGTGCTAAACCTTCGGCTATTGCTGTTTTACCTGTACCAGGTTCTCCAATTAAAATTGGATTGTTTTTGGTTCTTCTAGAAAGTATTTGTAAAATTCTGCGTATTTCTTCGTCTCTACCAATTACAGGATCTAATTTTCCATCATTGGCTAATTGATTGAGATTCTTGGCATATTTTCCTAAAGCATTATAAGTATCTTCTGCGCCTTGAGAGGTAACATTATGTCCTTTTCTTAGCTCGCTAATAGCATTTTTCAAATCTTTTTGGTTCACCCCATTGTCCTTTAACAATTGGGCTGCATCACCTTTTGATTGGAGGATTGCTAAAATTAAGTGCTCAATAGAAACATATTCATCTTTCATTTCTTTAGCAATATTCCCTGCATTTAACAGCATAGAACTTGCGTTTTTTGAAAGCATTATTTCTCCACCTTCTACTTTTGGAAAGCTTTTGATGATGTTTTCTAAGGTACTTTTAAATAGGTCAATATTCACACCTAATTTTTGTAGTATAAAAGGTGTTACATTTTCATCAACCTCAAAAATTCCCTTTAAAATATGGGCATTTTCAATTTGTTGATGACCGTATCCTTGCGCAATTTGTTGCGATTTTTGTACGGCTTCTTGTGATTTTATGGTGAAATTATTGAAATTCATAAGTCTAATTTTATATTCAACTTATAATTGTCAAAATCTATTCCAAGTAAAAATAAAGGATTTGAAGTGTCAAAAAGGCATTGTTTGATTGAATTTTACGTCAAATTGACAGCTTTACAATGCGCTATTGTACTGTTTTAAAATATTGCTTATCCATATAAAAAGTACCAAACGGTATTACCGATGCGATTAATATTTTAAATAGATCTTTATTAGACCAATTAAAATTTGGTTTTATAAAAAACACCAACAAAACATAGGCAATGAATAATACGCCATGAGGCATGCCTAGGGCTTTAACCAAAATATCATTCCCGCCAAAATACTTTAAAGGAACACCAATAAAGAGTAACAGAAGGTAAGAGATTCCTTCTAAGTAACTTGTAATTCTAAATATATTTACCATAGTTGATATGCAAAAAAAGCCTCCAACTTTGATTTGAAGGCTGAATGAATTTATTTTTATAGGCTTAGTGTTTCTAAAAGCTCTTTTAATCTTGGGTCTGAAGGTCTAGGAGCATTAGCATTTAAAATGTTTCCTTCTTTATCAATTAAAATAAATCTTGGAATGGCATTGATATTATACGCAGTAACAAAGTCTGACCTAAAATCTTTATCCGCCATGATTTGAATACCACTTAATTGCTCTTCTTTTACCATATTCAACCATTTGTCTTTGTGCTCCATTTTATCAATAGATAAACTTACAAAAGAGATGTCTTTGTCTTTAAACTCGGCTTGAATTTCTTTTAAGTAAGGAATTTCACGCTTACATGGTGCACACCAAGTGGCCCAAACATCTACATAAACATAACCTCCTTTTAAATCATCTAAAGAAATATTTTTTCCTTCTGTATTTGGGTAATTAAATTTAGGAGAAGGACTTCCAATTTTTAATTGTACGGAACTAGCATGTTGTTTGGCATAGTTTGAAGTAAAATATTCTAATAATTTTTTATTTGCATCTCTTTCCATTTCTACCAAACCATCATCTAAATTATCTGTATTGGTGATAAGACTTTCTAAATCACTTTCTAGTTTAGATATTTTACTATCAAATGCTTCCTGCTCTAAGCTAAAAAGCTTGCTAGTGTTTTCTAATTCTTGATTTATTATGAATTCTGTTTTTTTCAAAATATAATCGTTAGACTCTTTTCCATTTCCTTTGAATTCTAATGAATTAGGGTAGTTTTCAAAATCAGAATTGATTACTAAATCATAGCCGTTTTTTAAATAGATAACCGATTGTTTTTTACCAAAGGTTAAACCATGGAAACCATCTATTACCGTTAAAGTATCCTTAAAATTACCTTCTTTATCTACATAAATATTTTTTACGTCTTTTTTGCCATAAATGGTTAAAGATTCACCATCAAAATTTTTGATATTTCCGCTAAGGGTTACAAAATCATTTTTTTCTTTTTTTGAACAAGCGGTTAAGGCTATAGCAAGAAATAGTACTATTAGTTTTTTCATTTTTATTTTTAAATTTAGAATGGTGCAAAAATAATATTATTCAATAGAATAGAGTTTAAAATATTTGTTAAACCCTATTCTGTTTTGATGAATAATAGGAGGTTTTAAATATTTAAGCTTTCTAACAATGTAATTAGCTCTTTAGATGATGGTCTTGGAGCATTAGCATCTACAATATTACCTTCTGGATCAATCATAATAAATCTTGGAATTCCCAAAATACCATACGCCGTAACAAAATCCGAACTCCAGTCTTTTGGTGCAAATAATTGTACTCCTTTCAATTCTTTCTCGGCAATCATCGTTTTCCATTTTTCATGATCTTTAGCTTTGTCTATGCTCATGCTTACAAAAACTATGTTTTTATCGTGGTATTTTGCTTCAACTTCTTTCAATGCAGGTACTTCTCTTAAGCACGGGCCACACCAAGTTGCCCAAACATCTATGTATACATATTTTCCTTTAAAATCATCTAAAGATGAAGTTCCACCCGCATAATTTTCGTAGTTATCAAATTTTGGCGATGTAGCTCCTTTACTTAATTTTAAAAGTTTTTCGTATTTCTCGGTTATTTCTTTTTTATGGGCTACATTGGTAGTGTTTGCCATAAAAATATCGTAATAATTTTGTAATTCTTTGGTGTAAGTAACCCCGTATTTTGCAGCATTATACAAAAGATATTCTTTTATTTTAGGCGACTGCACTTCTTGAGCAACCATTTTTAAATAAGCAACATCTTGTGCAATACTATCTTTTTTTGCTTGCGCTGTAGATTTTTCTGAATAATAGTTAGAAAGAAAGTTTTTATACTGCTGTACTCCTATAAGACTTTCATTTTCCAATTCTACTTGAGACAATACATCGGGAAATGCCGTTGATTTCTTAAAATCTGGATTTTTTGTAACAAACCTTTTGTACGGCTCGAAACGTCTCATTTTATTTACCCAATCGTATGTAATATTTGCTTTTTCAAGGGCTTTAAAGCTCTCATTTGTAATATTGCTGTGCTCTAAAAATTGTAATTCTACATTTTTGATGGAATCCATTTTTGTAACATAGTCTTTTTCCTCTAAAGTGCCTAAGTATTGGTATGAATCCAATTTTCCAAGTGCTTCTTTATTCAAAGCTTTTTGTGCTAAATAATTGTTTTCTAATGCTCCAGTTCCCGAGTAAACGATAGATTCGTCAAATTCTTCTGGATTGAGTTTTAGATCCATATCAAACCCTGGTTCTAAATAAATTGGAGAAGTTTCATTGTTATATCTAATATAATAGTAGCCACTTTCAATTTCATTAATGGTATCTTTAAAGCTACCATCTTTATTTACCTCAAATTCTCCAACAACTTTTTCTGAGGAAGATATTTTAAACTTATCGCCATTCGGATTTTGAATATTGCCCCCAAAAATTACATTGGTTTTAGGTATTTTTGTTTCATTACAAGAAAATAATGCCAAAGCAAGGAAAGGAAAAACTAGTTTTTTCATGATTGATTTTTTGATTAAGGTTTCAAAATTAATCATTAAAATTTTATATCATTCTCCTTTTGTACTTTTAACAAAATATTTAGAGTACAGTATTGTAAAGGTTTAAGAGTTTCAAGTTATTTGCAAAAAAAATGAACATATGAATACCTACCATATTATTAGTGACAAACAATTGGATTTATCTATCATTAGAGATATTATTTTAACGAATAAAAAATTGCGACTTTCTGAAAAATCGGAGCAAAACATATTGAATTGCCGCCAATATCTCAATGAAAAAATGAAAAATAACGAAACCCCAATTTATGGTATCAATACAGGTTTTGGCTCTTTATACAATGTAAAAATCAACAATAACGACCTAACCAAACTACAAGAAAACCTAGTAATGTCGCATGCTTGTGGAGCAGGGGAGGAAGTGCCGAACGAGATAGTAAAAATAATGCTGTTGTTAAAAATTCAATCCCTAAGTTATGGTTATTCAGGAGTACAATTAAAAACAGTACAAAGGCTAATTGATTTTTATAACCATGAGGTTTACCCCATAATTTTTACCCAAGGCTCTCTAGGAGCCTCAGGAGATTTAGCACCATTAGCACATATGGCGCTACCTTTAATTGGGAAAGGAAAATCTTATTTTAATGGTGAAATTTTAGAGGCGAACCAATTGCTTGAAAAGTTTGGATGGGAAAAAATAGAACTGCAATCTAAAGAAGGCTTGGCCCTATTGAATGGTACACAGTTTATGAGTGCTTATGGTATTTATTTACTTCTAAAATCGTATAAATTATCTTATTTGGCCGATTTAATAGGGACTCTTTCCCTTGAAGCCTATGATGGTAATGATTCTCCTTTCGATCTTTTGATTCATATGGTTAGACCGCACAATGGGCAAATTAAAACCGCAAAAAGAATTCTAGAATTTTTAGAAGAAAGTGAGTTAATTGCCAGCCCTAAAAAACATGTGCAAGATCCTTATTCCTTTCGTTGTATGCCTCAAGTTCACGGGGCAAGTAAAGATGCGTTGGCTTATGTAGAAAAAACAATTCTTACAGAGGTAAATTCAGTTACCGATAATCCAAATATATTTATAGAAGCCGACAAAATTATTTCTGGAGGCAACTTTCACGGGCAGCCTTTGGCTTTGGCTTTAGATTTTTTAGGAATCGCTATTGCGGAATTGGGTAGTATTTCCGAAAGGAGAACCTATCAATTGATTTCAGGTTTAAGAGATTTACCACCCTTTTTAGTGAAAAACCCTGGTCTCAATAGTGGTTTTATGATACCGCAATATACCGCTGCAAGTATCATTAGTCAAAACAAACAGTTGGCAACACCAGCTTCTGTAGATTCTATTGTATCTAGTAACGGACAAGAAGATCATGTAAGTATGGGAGCCAATGCAGCAACCAAAACAAAAAAAATTGTGGATAATGTACAAACTATTCTAAGCATAGAATTGATGAATGCGTCACAAGCTTTGTGTTTTAGAAACCCTTTAAAAACCTCTCCATTTTTGCAATCATTTATAGACAGTTATAGAATAGAGGTGCCATTTATAGAAGATGATAAAGTAATGCATAACGAAATGGAAAAATCAAATAATTTTATAGAAAGTTTAATAATTGAAAGTGAAGAACTTTTTGCTTAGTTTCTCCATTTAAAATAATGATAAAAACTCACAATAAAGATTACTTTTTCAAAGTAGTTTAGTATTTTTGCGCTTTAAAATTTTTAAAAGATGCCTACAATTCAAGAGTTACAAGATTTTTCCACTCAAGTTAGAAGAGATATATTAAGAATGGTACACGCTGTGCAATCTGGCCACCCAGGAGGTTCATTAGGTTGTACAGAGTTTTTAACTGTGCTATACCAAGAAATTATGGATTATAGTACTGATTTTAAAATGGATGGAGAAGGAGAAGACTTATTTTTCTTATCTAACGGACATATATCTCCGGTGATGTATAGTGTTTTGGCAAGAAGCGGTTTTTTTCCTGTAGAGGAATTGGCAACTTTTAGAAAAATAAACACACGGCTACAAGGGCATCCAACTACACACGAAGGTTTACCAGGTATTCGTATGTCTGCGGGTTCTTTAGGACAAGGAATGTCTGTTGCCATTGGAGCAGCACAGGCTAAAAAATTGAACAATGATGACCATTTAGTTTACTCCTTACATGGAGATGGAGAGTTACAAGAAGGTCAAATTTGGGAAGCTGCAATGTACGCCGCTGCCAATAAGGTAGATAACCTCATTTCTACCATTGATGCAAATGGCCAGCAAATAGACGGTGCAACGGATAATGTTTTACCAATGGGAA
>JAUIAA010000097.1 GCA_030425715.1 Bacteroidia bacterium
CATCTACAATACCTTGTGCCACACGGTCGCAACGTACAATTCCACCAAAAATATTTACCAAAATAGCCTTTACTGCTGGGTCTTTTAAAATAATTCTAAACCCTGCCTCTACACGCTCTGCATCTGCGGTTCCTCCAACATCTAAAAAGTTAGCTGGTTCTCCGCCCGATTGCTTGATCAAATCCATCGTACCCATTGCCAGTCCAGCTCCGTTTACCATACAACCTACATTACCATCAAGATCTACATAGTTTAAACCTACTGCATTTGCTTCTACCTCGATTGGATTTTCCTCACGTAAATCTCTTAAATCTACATAATCTTTATGGCGAAACAATGCATTATCGTCTAAAGTAACCTTAGCATCTACCGCTAAAATTTTATCGTCAGATGTTTTTAATACTGGATTGATTTCAAATAAGGAAGAATCAGAATTTACATAAGCTTTATATAAAGCACTTACAAATTGTACCATTTCTTTTAAAGCTTTACCTGAAAGGCCTAAATTAAAAGCTATTTTTCTTGCCTGAAATGGCAATAAGCCTGTATCAGGGTCAATTTCTTCTGTAAAAATTAAATGTGGTGTTTCTTCTGCTACAGTTTCAATATCCATACCTCCTTCGGTAGAATACATAATCATGTTTTTACCTGTAGCACGATTTAATAAAACCGACATATAATACTCTTCTGGTTCGCTTGCTCCTGGATAATAAACATCTTCGGCAATCAATACCTGATTTACTTTTTTCCCTTCTGGTGGTGTTTGAGGGGTTTTTAACATCATACCAATAATATCTTTTGATATAGATTCTACCTCTGCCAAACTTTTTGCAAGTTTTACTCCTCCGCCTTTTCCTCTACCTCCAGCATGGATTTGTGCTTTAACTACCCACCAGCTAGTACCAGTTTCTGCACCCAATTGCTTGGCTACTTCTACTGCTTTTTTATGATTATCGGCTACCAAGCCTCTTTGAATCTTTACTCCGAAACTATGTAATATTTCTTTTCCTTGATATTCGTGTAAATTCATTAGTTCTTTTTTAGAATTAAAATCGCTACAAAAGTAATTATTTAATTGTGAATGTTAAACGAAGTAATACTAATTTTTTAAGTAATAAGACAACTATTTAATTTTGTAGCAAAAAAACATTTATTGCTTATCATTGAATTAATAGTTAGTTTTGCTCCATGCAGAAAAACATTAACATTCAAAACAAAAAAGCTCGGTTTGAGTATGAAATACTGGATAAGTATGTTGCTGGTATACAGCTTTCTGGAACTGAAATAAAATCTATCCGCGAAAGCAAAGCCAGAATTACCGAGAGTTTTTGTGAGTTTAATGAAAAAGGAGAATTGTTTGTTATCAATATGTTTATAGAGCAATATACTCATGCTAGTTTTTACAACCACAAATCTAAAAGTGAGCGAAAACTTTTACTAAACAAACAAGAGCTTAAAAAATTATCTAAAGAAGTTCAAAACGTGGGTTTAACTATTATTCCTTTAAAGCTATTTATTACCGATAAAGGTTGGGCAAAATTGCAAATAGCACTTTGCAAAGGGAAAAAATTATACGACAAACGGGAAGTGATTAAAGACAGAGATAACAAAAAAGCCTTGGCAAGACTTAAAAAGAACTATTGATGAAACTAAAGGACTATCTCGTTTTTTTTAGGTGGAAAAACTTACTACTTATCCTGTTGATACAGATTTTGATAAAATATGTATTTTTTCTAAAATTTGATATCGCCACTACCCTAACCACTGCTGAATTTGTATTATTGGCTGTGTCTATTTTATGCATTAGCATTGCAGGTTATATTATTAATGATATTGAAGATGTTACAGCCGATAAAATTAACAAACCCAATAAAGTATTTATTGGCAACAAAATAACCTTAAAAAGAGCCAACGACTTATATATCGCTTTTAATTCAGTAGGTTTTATTGCAGGTATGTATTTGTCATTTTTAATTGATAAAATATCTTATTTTGCTATTTTTTTAATCGCATCTTTACTACTCTATAGCTATGCCAACAGATTGAAAAAGAAACTTATTATAGGCAATTTAGCTATTGCTTTTCTATCATTTCTTTGTATATTATTGGTGCCTATATACGATATAGTTACTGCTACTAACAGTTATAATAAAGAGCAACAAATAGCTGTTTTTCAAGTGGTTTTGATTTTTTCAATATTTTCTTTTTTACTAACGTTGATTAGAGAAATAATAAAAGATATAGAAGATATGGAAGGAGATAGAAAAATTGGAGCAAAAACCATTTCATTGGTTTGGGGAGTAAGATCTGCCAAACAAATTGTAATATTTTTAAGTGTAATATTTATAGGTAGTTTATTGTACTTTGCCTACCTCTTAAGGTTAGCACATTTAACTGCTAGTATTTATTTCATAGTTTCCTGTGTTATTCCTTTAATTTATACTGTAGTGCTTGTTTCTAAATCAAAAACAAAAAAGGAATTCCATAAGATTAGTAATCTACTTAAAATGATTATGTTACTCGGTATTTTAGCTTTTATTATTTATTAATATGTGGAAAGAAAAGCTAAAAGGAAGAAAAGTTATTTTAGCCTCTGCATCGCCTAGAAGGCAAAACTTTTTAAAAGAGTTAAATATTCCATTTGAAGTGCGGTTAAAGGAGATTGAGGAAATTTTTCCAACTAATTTAAAAGGAGCCGAAATTACCGATTATTTGGCTGCTTTGAAGGCTCAACCTTTTCTTGACGAATTGGCCTCTAACGAGTTATTAATTACCTCAGACACTATCGTTTGGTTAGATAATAAAGCCATAGGCAAGCCCAAAAACAAACAAGAAGCTATGGGCATGCTACAGCAATTGTCGGGAAAAATGCACGAAGTAATCACTTCGTTTTGCATTTCTTACCAAGGTAAAAAAATTATTAAAAACCAAACAACCAAAGTGTATTTTGGTCATTTAACTCATAAAGAAATACAATATTATATTGACCATTACCAGCCTTATGACAAAGCAGGAAGTTATGGCATACAAGAGTGGATAGGTTATATTGGTATTGAAAAAATAGAAGGAAGTTTTTACAATGTAATGGGTTTTCCGGTAAAAATATTTTACGAAAGTTTATTGGGAATATTAGCGGATTAAAAATGTGCAAAGAATTTTTAAAATGCTGCAAATACTTCTATTAAATTCCTATTTTTGCAGCACTAAAAAAAATATATAAAAACCAGCATATTGGGTTTTCAAAGTTATTTACAATGAAAAAATACACATTTACAGAAAAGAAGGATACTAGATCGGGATTTGGAGCAGGATTGACAGAATTGGGAAGAACCAACCCTAATGTGGTAGCACTTTGTGCAGATTTAGTGGGTTCTTTAAAAATGGATCAATTTATTGAAGAAAATCCAGAAAGGTTTTTTCAAATTGGAATTGCAGAAGCAAATATGATGGGGATTGCTGCAGGGTTAACCATTGGGGGGAAAATTCCATTCACTGGTACCTTTGCCAACTTCTCTACGGGTAGGGTTTACGACCAAATTAGACAATCAATAGCTTATTCTGATAAAAATGTAAAAATATGTGCCTCACATGCCGGTTTGACCTTAGGGGAAGATGGAGCTACACATCAAATTTTAGAAGATATAGGTTTGATGAAAATGTTGCCTGGTATGGTAGTAATCAATCCATGTGATTATAACCAAACCAAGGCTGCAACTATTGCTATAGCAGACTATGAAGGTCCGGTTTACTTGCGTTTTGGTAGACCAGCGGTACCAATTTTTACACCAGCCGACCAAAAATTTGAAATTGGTAAAGCCATTCAATTTACAGAGGGTACAGACGTGACCATTATTGCAACTGGCCATTTGGTTTGGGAAGCCTTACAAGCCTCAGAGCAATTAGATGCGATGGGTATTAGTGCTGAAGTAATTAATATTCACACCATTAAACCATTAGATGAAGAGGCAATATTAAATTCTGTTGCCAAAACCAAATGCGTAGTTACCGCAGAAGAACACAATTTTTTAGGGGGACTAGGTGAAAGCGTGGCAAGAACATTAGCTTTAAACAATCCAGCACCGCAAGAATTTGTTGCGGTAAATGATAGTTTTGGCGAGTCTGGAACTCCTGCACAATTGATGGAGAAATATAAATTAAACGACAAAGCTATTGTGGCTGCTGTAAAAAAAGTAATTGAAAGAAAATAAATAATTAGACTACTTTAGTTATGAAAAAATTAATTCTTTTAGCTATTTGCCTTGTATTTGCAATAGAAACCGATGCACAGATATTAAATTTTGGAGTAAAGGCCGGGTTAAACTATAATGAAAATGGAGATTTAAAATCTATTGGCGATAGTTTTACAAGGAGTTCTAACGAAGAAATTGGTTACCACTTGGGGGTGTTTAGTGAAATTAACATACCTATCTTTTATATTCGTCCAGAATTAATGTACACCAAAACCAACAGTAGTTATTTGGTAAACGACAAAAAGAATGAATTGACTCTTAAAAAAATTGACATTCCAGTTTTGCTAGGTTTTAAATTTTTAAAATTTGGTAGGGTGTTTGCTGGACCTGCATTCCAATATATCTTAGACACTGATATCTCTAATAATGACTACAAAAATGTTGCTTATGACGATTTTACAGTGGGTCTCCAATTTGGAGCAGGTGTACAATTTGGTAAATTAGGTGCAGATATTAGATGGGAAAGAAGCATAAGTAATTCTGAAGCTGCTTTTGTAGAAGATAACCTAATAACCAACGGTTTTAAAGTAGATACAAGAGCCAAGCAGTTTATATTTAGTGTTTCTTATAGCTTTTTATAATATATAATTGAATACTAAAAATAGTATACTACTATAGTAAAATTCACTTATAAATATTTATGATACCTAATGACGGGGTTAAAATAGTTAAGTAAACATATTCTTGCCTTGTCTAAAGTGTTACAAGTTTAAGTGATTTTATATCCTAACTCATTTTATAAATAATACCACATTAAACATATTTTAGTTTAAAGTTACAACCTCTCCTTATTTAATAAGTTTTATTAAAAAAAATAGATTTATATTCGTGTACAATTGATGTAACAAAGGCACGAATGAATCGTCTTGCTTATACAAGTAAAATCATAAAGAAAATGAAAACTTTTAGTTTCTGGTTATTATTCTTTATCCTATGCACAAATTCTGCTTTTACCCAAAAATTGGATAATCCAAAAACCAAAGCATCGTTACAACTCGAAATCGAAAAAATGGACAGCTTATTTTTCAATGTTGCATTTAACAGGTGCAATTTAGAGCTTTATAAAAAAATAATGTCCCCAAATATAGAGTTTTACGATGATCGCTCTGGCTTAAACACCTCTTTTGCAAAAGAAATAGCTTCTTTTAAGGACAGATGTTCTAGACCT
Source organism: Bacteroidia bacterium (assembly GCA_030425715.1). Lineage (GTDB taxonomy): Bacteria > Bacteroidota > Bacteroidia > Flavobacteriales > Flavobacteriaceae > Lutimonas. The sequence continues at coordinate 5,419 of JAUIAA010000097.1, forward strand.
TTTTCTGTGACTAGAAAATTAGTCAGCTCTACCGTACATGTTTTAGGCGATTATGGTGCCATGCAAATGGGTATACATGAATTTTATGAGGATGGTAAAAAAGTACAAAGAGGAAAATTTATTACCATCTGGGAAAGGAATGAAGATACTTGGATTATTAAACGTGCAATAAGTTACGATCATGAGTCTGTTACAAACTAATTTATTCTTTATATATTACTCTGAAAACCATTATTGTAAATGTTTCTAAGTCATAAGGTTATTCCAGAACATTTTTTTTTATGGAGGTGATGACTATTTTGACAAAATGAATACTTTTTTTGGAGTTCATTGATATTGTAGATAGAGGTCGTGGTTACTTGTTTAGAGATTTATTTACTGCGAAAAGAACAAATATTACAGATAGCGAAGTACGGTTTGAAAATACTTGGGGTTTGCGATGAAGAAATTTGCAATAAAGTAATTAAAGAAGCCTATAAAAAATTATACTGCTAACACTCCTTTTTTTAATTTTATTTATATTTGGTTGTAATAACAACTAAACCCCAAAATATGGAAGAATTTAAAAAGTTTATTAGTAAAGGAAATGTAATGGACATGGCCGTTGGTTTGATTATGGCAACTTACTTTGGCGCGATTATTAAATCTTTGGTAAATGATATTATTATGCCTCCCATTGGAAAACTGTTAGGTGGTGTAGATTTTGCAGAACTAAAATATGTAATTCAATCTGCCGTTGCAGAAAGTAAAAAAGGCGCAGGTGATGGAGTTGCCGAAGTGGCTATAAATTACGGTAATTTTATCAATACGATCATTACTTTTTTAATTGTGGCCTTTGCTATTTTTACAGTGGTAAAAGCCTATAATAAAATGAAAGATAGAATGACCAAAAAAGAGGAAGAAGCACCTACTACACCTCCTGCCCCAACCAATGAAGAAGTATTGCTTAGCGAAATAAGAGACTTATTAAAAAAATAATTATTTGCCCTGTTTAGCAGGGCTTTTTTATGCAGATGACAAATTTAACTACCTTAGGATTAGACCCAAATAAAATATATTTAATTATCCATGCAGATGATGCTGGTCTATGTTCCGCTGAAAATGAAGCCACCAAAATGGCCTTACAAAATGGTTCTATCAATTCATTTAGCATCATGCCTCCTTGCCCAGGATTTAAAGAGATGCTTTCCTTTGCTAAAACAAACCCTTATTTAGATTGTGGAATTCACTTGACATTAACCTGTGAGTGGAAAGACTTTAAATGGGGGCCAGTACTAGGGAAAGATAAAGTTCCTAGTTTGGTAGATGCATCTGGGCACTTTTACAAAAAACGCGAGATGTTTTTAACCCATGCAAAACCAGAAGAGGTTTTACTGGAATTAGAAGCACAAATCCAATTGGTGCTTGATGCTGGAGTGAACCCTAGTCATTTAGATTCACATATGTACACTCTTGGACTTAGCGAAGAACTTTTAAATATTTATCGCTTTCTTGGTAAAAAATACCAGTTACCTGTATTACTGGATAGCGCTTTACTTAAGCTAAAAAACATCGATTTGGATATCCTTAATGACAAAGAAGATATTATTATGGACGAGGTTTATCTAGGTACTTTTGAAGAATTTCAAAAAGGAGCGCTTGCAACATTTTACGAAAACACTTTATTAAATTTAACTCCAGGTCTAAACATCATTTTATTACACCCTGCATTTAACAATGCAGAAATGCAAGCCATTACCATAGATCACCCAAATTTTGGAGCTGCTTGGCGTCAAATTGACTATGATTTTTTTACCAGTTCTAAATGTGCAAGTATTATTGCCAATAAATCTATTGAAATGATAACCTGGCAAGAAATAAAACAAATTATTTACAATTAAGTTTTGTTTTTTAGCCAATCAATATTGTAAATTTATAGTATGAATTATGTTCCAATATTTGAATATTTTGCAAAAAATTATAAGTTTATTTTACTATTATGTTTAATTGTTGGCTGCAGTGAATCCTCTAAAAATAATCCTACAAACATTGAAGAAATTACAGGTTACTTTATAGATGATTGGACTTATAGTATAGACAAAGATACCAGAGATGTATCGGAGTTTAGACTTTGGTTACCAGAGCATAAAGAAAGTGTACGTGCTATTTTGGTATTAAGCCATAGTAATAATAGTAATGGACTTGGATTGGTAAACTCTAAGGAATGGCAAGCTTTTGCAACAAAAGAAAATTTATGCATATTAGCCTTACACTTTAAATCTATTGGTTCTAGTGTACATTATTCTGATGCCTTTAGTGGGAGTGGAAAAGAATTGTTATTTGCCTTAGATAAACTTACCCAAAAACACGATGTACTTTATATAAACGATTTACCTTTTTTGCTAGCAGGTTATTCCGCTGGAGGTGTGTTTAGTTATAATTTTACACAATTTCAAAAAGATAGGGTAATTGCTTTTGCCAATATTAGAG
>JAUIAA010000098.1 GCA_030425715.1 Bacteroidia bacterium
CTTTTTTATAGCTTGTTTCTATTAAACAGTATTTTTCCTTGGTTGATTTGGAAAAAAATATACTCAAAAATTGAGGAAGAAGAGTACTACGCTACTTTCAAATTTGTTATTGGTATCACTGCTGTACCTATATTTTATTTGCTGCAGACATTTATAATTTCGGCAATCTTTAATAAAGAAGTTGGCATCATTTATTTGGCAGCTAGCATATTATTGGCTTTTTTATCCGTAAAAACAAAATAACTATTCCATATATTTTTTATTTACAAAACCATACCAATTTTTCGAAAATTTCTTTTCAGATACGTTGAAAACACCTTGCACATCACCATATGATTTGATAAGTTGTATGAGTTTCTCCCGATCGAATTCTTTTAAAATATACTCAATGATAGTATAGCCACAAGTATATATTTTTTGCCCCTTAGAACGGGTATTTAATTCGGTCAGCTCTGGATATTTTCCATTCTGGAAATATGCAAGTGTATTTGGGTCATAAAATTCTCCTGCTTCAAATACGCTAACTGCCTCCCAAAGCCACACAGGGTAAGTTGAAAATTTCTCATCAAACTTTATCGTATCTAATGGTTGAGATTCATTTTCAAGCAATAGTTTGAGAAAAACCGTATGCATAAATTCATGTATAGCAATCTTATCATTAAATGGTTCATTTTGTACAAAATGCAATTTTGACGTACCTTCTATACTACCTGTTGCACCAATATTACCAGTTGTCAATACATACCTCCATTTAGATGAGTAAATATTTGCAGTAATATTATTTTCAGGATTTGTATACAAACTATCTAATCTCAAATAATTATGTTCCAAAGTCTGAGATAGCTTATTGATTCTTATAGAATCTATATTTTTAGGGTAAATTAAAGTAAAATGAAGTGTTTTGTATTCCTCCTTATTTTGTAAACTTTCGGCATACCAAACAAATATTATTATTAGCATTAAACCAACAAGAAATATTCTAAAATATCTTTTCACATTTTAACTCTTTAACCTTCCTAATACCTAATAAACTACATATTTTATTGAATAATCGCCTCTTGAATCAAACCTTGCACTTTGGTTCTAATATTTTCTTTACCCAATTTATTATTTTTACGAGTAGGGTAAACTCTATTAGATAAGAAAACATAAACTATTTCTGTTTCAGGATCTGCAAAAGTATAGGTTCCCGTATAACCACTATGTCCAAAACTTTTAAATGAAGTACAACCGCAAGTGGCTTTTGATTTATCATCCAATTGTGGCTTATCAAAGGCCAGTCCTCTCCTATTACCTTCGGCTTCAAAATACCTTTGGTTAAATAAGTCTATGGTTTCAGGCTTTAAATAGGTTTTTCCGCCATAATACCCTTTTTGCATATACATTTGCATCATTTTAGCCACATCGTTTGCATTGGCAAACAAACCAGCATTTCCACTTACACCACCCATCATAGCAGCGCCTTCATCATGCACATAACCCTGTAAAAGCTGGTGTCTAAAAAAATCATCCTTTTCTGTTGGGATGATTTGTGTTTTTGGAAATTTATCTAAAGGATTATAAGTTAAAGTAGTTGCCCCCAAGGGCGCATAAAAATTTTGATTATTCAAGACATCAAAAGGCAACTTGTACTCCTTTTCTATATAATCTTTAAACAAATAAAATGGCAATCCACTATATACATATTTGAGTTCTTTTCTTTGTTCCGTTTCAGCTATTAACTTATAAATAGTATCTTGATAATCTGTTCTTAAATACAATTTACTTGCAACTTTGATACTAAATTTTTTTGAGGGCTCATGTCTAAAATACTTAGCCATGGGTTCATTGTGCTCTCCTTCTACAAGAGCTTTATAATAAGGAATATAGGGCTTTAGTTTTGCATAATGCGAAAGTGCTTCTTTTACTGTTATGGTATCCTTATTGCTCTTTTTTAATACTGGCATTAAATCGCCAAGTTGGTTATTTAGAGTAAATTTACCCTCTTCTTCTGCTTTCATAACCATAGGCAAGCCACCTAAAATTTTCGTTACAGATGCTAAATCATAAATACTTTGATTGTTTACTTTTTTTTTTGCATCGTAGGTATAGTAACCAAAGCTTTTTCTATATACTATTTTACCATGCCTAGCCACCAGAACTTGCAAACCTGGAGCCATTTTTTCGTCAATTACCACCTCTGCAATGGAGTCTATTCTTTCTAATTTTTTACTATCCAAACCTACAGCTTCGGGAATAGAATACCCCAATCTTTTGATACCCGATGCATATAAACCAAATCCAACAGGGAAATCTTCTTTGATTGATACTGGTAATTTTCCTTTGATATCTAAAGCTCCAAAAATCATTTGGGCTGAAATATCTTGCGCCAGTGCAGTATTTTGGTAAGAAACCAAAACGGCATCAATATTGGTAAAAGATTTGATTTTTAACAGACTATATGGGCTAGCAAACACATCTAAAACTACTTTTTTTGTTCTTGCAATTTCTTGCAATTTTACCAAATCTAAGTCTGGTATTTTATAACTGGCATAAGCTCCTTTAGAAGTATGAAAACTTATGATTACTGTTTCGTAGTTTTTTAATTTATTTAAAACAGCACTTAAATTTTTATCATAAATCACATCAATTTTGGTATAATCACGCAACCTTTTTAAAAATGTTGCATTGTCGTTTTTTCCAATTTGAACATAGGCAATTTTATTTTTGTCTAAATTCTTCAATGGTAATATTTGGTTGTCATTTTTAACCATTGTTATGGAGTTTTCAACTAATTTATAGTTTAACACTTTATTTATTGGCGAATTAATATCCTTATCTATATGTTCAATTTCGGCAGGTTTGTATTGATGTAAACCAGCCCAATATTTGGCTTTTAAAATTTTCCTAACAGAATGATTTAAACGTTCTTCGGTAACTTTTTTGCTTTTAATTGCCTTTTTAATTTCTGCTATTCCTGCTGGTACACTCTCTGGAAAGAGTAAAAAATCATTTCCTGCCAAAAAAGCATTTAAATCAATTTCTCCTGGTTTCACAAAATTAGATGCTCCTTTCATATTCAAAGCATCTGTAAAAATCAATCCTTTAAATTGCATTTTATGCTGTAACAATTCCGTTACAACGGGATAGGATAGTGATGTTGGAATACCAGAATTAGGCTCTAAACTAGGTACACTTAAGTGTGCCGTAATTACACTTGCTACACCATTTTTAAACAATTCGCGATATGGATATAACTCAATATTGTAAATTCTATCGGCAGAAAGATCAACCGTTGGTAAGGTTTTATGCGAATCTTGTGATGTATCTCCATGGCCAGGAAAATGTTTGGCGCAAGCCAATACCCGTTCACTTTGCATACCTTTGGTAAATTGGATTGCTTTTTTAGTTACGTTAAATTTATCTTCACCAAACGACCTATTGCCAATTACTGGGTTTTTAGGATTGGTATTTACATCCACTACAGGAGCAAAATCTACATGAATTCCTAATCTCTTTACTTGCTGCGCAACTTGTTTACCCATATCATACAACAATTTATCATCACGAATTGCTCCTAATGCCATGTTATACGGATAACCAATGGTGTTTTTCAATCGCATATCTAAACCCCATTCCCCATCAATGGAAATTAACAAAGGAGTTTTTGAAATAGATTGGTATTTATTGATCAAGGTAGCATGACCAACTGCTGTGCCTTGCATAAAAATAAGTCCCCCTATTTCATATTTTTTTATCAGACTCTCAATATAATCGGTGTGTTTTTTATCCTTATTGGAAAAAGCTGGCACCATAAAAAGCTGACCAATTTTCTGATCTAAGCTCATATGCCCCATAATACTATCTACCCACTTATTTTGAGCGATACTATCTTTTGTTTTTAAAGGATCTACTTGGGCATTACTAATAAAAGTAAACAACAATACAATTGAAAAAGCAATTTTTTTCATTAAAAATATTTTTAAATTGAATAAATAATTGAGAGATAGCTTGTGTCAAAAATTATTCAAATATAAAAATATCTTAGTTAAAATATCGCTGATGCCAGCTTTGATTTGCGGCAATTTCCCAAGAAGTTGCTAATTCTTTTTTTGTTTGCACCATATTATTAAAAACAATGGTATTTTTATCTACCTTGTTTTCTTTGGCAAACTTCTGAAAATCAGCCATTGTAGTAATATTTATATGTTTGCCATTTTTAAAAGCTATCTTCATTTTATCCATTAATTCTATTCCAAATTCTTTCTCAATTTGTTGCATTGTATGGATGGATGCGTCTATAGAACAACCAGAAACATTGTTAAAAGATTCGTCAACAGCAATAATAACAAACTGGTTATACATAATTTTGAAAGAAGCTTTTAAATCATCACCATGGCGTTTCCAGTTTTGTATAAAAAAAGTTAGCTTTTCCACAATACTTTCCACTTCTACATCGCTAAATTCTCTATTAGATTGGTAAATCCAAATTCTTGCATTATCGTCTAAACTTTCAAAATCAACAAACATATTATATCTTTTTATTGAATTTATTTTGCAAATCTGTAAGGGTATTGATTTGCTTTTTAGGATTCATTTTTTCTTTAATTTCCTTCAATACTTTTTTTGTGTACATTGGAAAATCAGCATTTTGCATCCAACTAAAATAGCCTGGGTTATCTCTAAAAACGTCTCTAACTTTCACTCCTTTGTATTTACCAAAGGTAAACATTTCTTCCCCATCTTCATGAAACGCGATAAAACCAGCAAAATCGGCTCTTTTATTATGTGAAGAGTACGCACTTAAAAAATCTACATCTGCCTCAACATCTTCATACTTTGCTAATTGGGCCTCTAAAATTTCAAAGGTAGCAAGTGTGTCTGCTTCCGCAGAATGCGCATTTTCTAAATTTTTCCCACAATAAAATTGGTAACCCGCACTAAGCGTTCTTTGCTCTTTTTTATGAAAAATAACTTGCACATCTACTGCCTTTCTATTTTTCATATTAAAATCAACTCCAGCTTTTAACATTTCTTCCGCCAATAGCGGTATATCAAATCTGTTGGAATTAAAACCAGCCAAATCACACCCTTCAATCAGTTCACTTACCTTTGGTGCCAACTCCTTAAATTTTGGTTCGTTTACCACTTTTTCATTCGTAATTCCATGAATATCAGAAGCTTCTTTTGGAATCTCAATTTCTGGATTAACCAACCAGGTTTTGCTTTCTTTATTTCCGTTAGGAAAAACTTTTAAAATAGAAATCTCTACAATTCTATCTGTTGCAATTTGTACTCCTGTAGTTTCTAAATCGAAAAATACAAGAGGTCTTTCAAGTTTTAAATTCATTCTATTTTATGATTAAAAAGATGCTTTGGCATCCCAAGCTTCTAGATAGTCGGCTACAGTTTTTACAAACATTCCGCCCAATGCACCATTTACCACTCTGTGGTCATAAGAATGCGACAAGAACATTTTATGGCGAATACCAATAAAATCACCTTCAGGTGTTTCAATAACTGCAGGTACTTTTCTAATCGCTCCTAAAGCTAAAATTCCAACTTGGGGTTGGTTTATAATTGGGGTACCCATAATGCTTCCAAAAGTTCCTACATTGGTTACGGTGTAAGTTCCCCCCTGAATATCGTCTGGATTTAACTTACCAGCTCTTGCTCTTTTTGCTAAATCGTTTACCACTTTGGTCATTCCAACCAAATTTAGCTGATCTGCGTTTTTAATTACTGGTACTATTAAATTTCCATCGGGTAAAGCTGCTGCCATCCCTAAATTGATATCTTTTTTCTTTATAATTGTATCTCCATCTACAGAAATATTCATCATTGCATGGGTTTTTATTGCTTTGGCAATAGCTTCCATAAAGATTGGAGTGAATGTAATTTTCTCTCCTTCTCTTTTCAAAAACTCATCCTTAATTCTATTCCTCCAATTTACCAGATTGGTAACATCCACCTCTATAAAACTCTGTACATGTGCCGAAGTTTGTATAGAATCTACCATATGCTTTGCAATGAGTTTACCCATTCTAGTCATTGCTATCACTTCATCTTGACCGCTTATAGAAACCGGAGTAGCAGCACTAGGTTTTGGCGCTATAACTGGGGCGGTAACTGGTGTGCTCGGAGCTACTGGCTTTTGAACATTCCCTTCTCTATTTTTTATATAAGCCAATATGTCATTTTTGGTTACACGCTGGTCTTTGCCAGAACCTGTAAGAGCTTCAAGCTCTTCCATGGTAACCTTTTCTTTTTGTGCGATATTTTTCACCAACGGAGAGTAAAACTTTCCTGTTGGGGACGATGCCATAGCAGCGATTGCAGTAGTTTCTTTAATTTCTTCGGCTTTTACAGAGGCCACAGTTGGCATTTCTTTCTCTACCACAACTTCACTAACTCCACTAACGGTATCTGTATTTTGCCCTTCTCCATCTAGTTCAATAATTGCAATGGTTTGTCCTACGGCAACCACATCATTTACTTCAAACAATCTTTCTACCAAAACACCTTCTACTTCACTAGGAACCTCACTATCCACTTTATCTGTAGCAATTTCTACAATTACTTCGTCTAATTCAATGGTATCTCCTACTTCTTTTAACCAAGAAGTAATCGTTGCTTCGGCAACACTTTCTCCCATTTTGGGTAATTTAAGCTCAAATTTTGACATTCCGTATATTGATTTTTAGGACTGCAAAGGTAAAAAATAAAAAGGGAATTTTAAGGAATGTATAGTTATTTAATACTTATTTCAATAATTAAAAATAAAGTGTGTTGTTTTTTATGAAATACATAATTGATGTTGCCTAATTTACCATTTGAGCAAACTTTAGCCTATTTTATTTTATCTAATTTTTATAGATATAAGTGCTATTAGCCTGAGCCAGTGCTGTAATCTCTAACTCATTAATACAAACATGTTTGGGTAAGGTGGTTACATAGTACACCTGTTCTGCAATATCCTTAGCCACTAAAGGCTGATACCCGTCATAGGCCTTTTCTGCTTTTTCAAAATCCCCTTTGAAACGAACAAGGGAAAACTCTGTTTCTGCAGCCCCAGGAGAAACTTGGGTTACCTTAATACCGTATTCTAATAAATCAATACGCATGGTTTTGCTAAGTGCGTCTACACCAAATTTTGTAGCACAATATACATTGCCTTTTTCATAAACAGTCTTACCTGCGGTAGATCCTATATTGATAATATGTCCTTTTTTATTTTTTATAAAAATTGGTATAATCGCTTTGGTAACATAAAGCAATCCTTTGATATTGGTATCAATCATGGTTTCCCAATCTTCTATGCATCCCTCTTGAATTTTATCTAATCCAACAGCAAGCCCAGCATTATTTACCAATACATCTATATTATGCCATTTACTAGGTAAATTAGAAATCGCGTTTTCAACAGCTTCTTTGTTTCTTACATCAAAACATAAAGGCAATACTTCAATTTGATATTCACTAGACAAAGTTTTTGCTAGTTCGTGTAATTTATTCTTTCTTCTTCCTGTAATAATTAGATTGCATTTATTTTTAGCAAAAATTTCGGCTGTAGCCTTACCTATTCCTGCAGTAGCACCAGTAATGAAAATAGTTTTATTCATGACAAGTTTTTACGTGTTTAAAAATAGTTTAGTTTTTATTATTAAATGATTTGTCTGGATAATTGG